>CAZCGB010000234.1:0-5269 GCA_964498045.1 uncultured Isosphaeraceae bacterium | reverse complement strand
GGTTCTTCGAGTAATCGAGGAAGAGCCCGGCTGCTTCGATGGTGAATCGCTCGCCGCGGTGGCGATCGTCCACGAACATCTGGCGCAGATGCACTTCGCGCATTTTTCCCGCGTGCGCCTGGAGCGCCTTCCATGCGGCTGTCTGCGTCACCAGCGGCTGGTCAATGGTCATCGACGGCACACGTTACTCCTTGGTTCCTGTCGCGGATGCCGCGTAGTCATGCTGCTCTCGCGGGTCGTCCCACATGCGGAATCCCCCGATGAACGCATTCGCGTTGCTGCCCGCGCGGCAGCCGGGCGGCAGTTCCGCGAGCTTCTTCATGTTGCCGCCGCCTAGAACAACGTCGTCGGGATGAAAAGAAGCGATCATGCGCTCGACCACACGCCCGACGTGGTGCCGCCATTTTTTCTTTCCGAAACGCTCGTAACCGCGTGCACCGACGTAGTCTTCGAACGTGCCTTTGCGGTACTGGAGATGACCGATCTCCATCGGCACCACGATGCCTTGTGCGACCAGCGCGGTGCCCAGGCCGGTTCCCAGGCCGAGAAAGAGCATCTCGCCTCCCCGGTAGCTTCCCAGCGCCTGCATGGCCGCGTCGTTGAGCAGACGGACCGGGCGACCAAAGGCCGCCTCAAAGTCAAATCCGACCCAACCCTTGGCGAGATTGTGCGGGTCGGTCACGATCCGGTTGCGAATGACCACGCCCGGATAACCGATCGACACGACCGCGAAGTTCCAGTCGGAAGTGATCTCCTTCACGCCTGCGACCATCTTCTCCGGCGTCATGGCCTTGCCAGAAGGAAACCTGCGCGGCTCAGATTGGCCGGTCGCCAGAAGTTTCACGTTGGTCCCCCCAATGTCGATCGTCAGGACGTTCATGCTCAGACGTTCCTTGTCCAGCGGTTCACCGCACGCGCGGCAGGAGTTGCGTCACCGCGCGCCGGCCAACGCCGCGGTCTTGGAGTCGATCACCTCCATCAACTCATTCCAAGATTTCACGAACGACTCCGCGCCGTCGGTCTGCAGCTTCGCGGCCAGGGCAGTGAGATCGACGCCGGCCTGGGTGAACTGCGCCAGCACCGCTTCGCAGTCGCCGCCGTCAGCCGGCATGGGCGAGCCGATCTCGCCGTGATCGGCGAAGGCCTTGAGCGTCTGCTCGGGCATCGTGTTGATGGTGAACGACGCGGCGAGGGCCTTGATGTACAGGATGTCGGAGGCCTTGGGGTCCTTGGTCCCGGTTGAGGCCAGCAGCAGACGCTGCGGCCGCGCGCCGCAGTTGAACGCCCGCTTCCAGCGCGGCGAGTTCAACAGGTCGCAATACGCCTTGTAGCACCGCTGGCCGATCGCGATGCCCAGCTTGTTTTTGAGCGATTCAGGGATTTTGCCCGCGACGGCCCCGTCCCAGCGGCTGATGAACACCGACGCGACGCAAGTGACGTCGGCCGGCAGGCCGGCCTCGATGCGCCGCTCGATGCCTCGCAGGTACGCCTCCGCGCAGGCCAGGTACTGCTCGCGCGAGAACAGCAGCGTTACGTTGATGGGCACGCCCGCGAAGATCGATTCTTCGATCGCCGGCAGACCTTCCTTGGTGCCGGGGATCTTGATGAAAAGGTTGGAACGTTTGGCGCGCGCGTGCAGCGACTTCGCGGAAGCAAGCGTGGTCTTGGTGTCGAAGGCGAGCAATGGCGAGACTTCCAGCGAAACCCAGCCATCGACGCCGGAGGTGCGCTCGTGGATCGGTTTGAAGAGGTCCGCGGCCTGTGAGAGGTCTTCGATCGCCAGATCAAAGAACAGTTCCTCGCCGGATTTCCCCGCCTGCGACTTCTTGCGGATCGCCGCGTCGTAGGCGCTGCTCTTGCTGATCGCCTGATTGAAGATGGTGGGGTTCGAGGTGAGTCCGGTGACGGAGAGTTCGGCGATGTACTTCAGCAGCGTGCCGCTGGCGAGCAGGTCGCGCGTGATGTTGTCGAGCCAGATGCTCTGGCCGAGGTCGTGGAGTTTCTGGGTGGCGAGGGGGGTGGCCTTCATCGTGCACCTCCGTGTGGTGAAGTCAGGCGTTGCGTGCCGCGGGCGCAGGTCAAGATACCGCAAGCCTGCGAGTCGCGTCGGGACGTGCTGCGCCGCGTCCGTGAATCATAGGTTTGCGGGAGATTCGGCCGAGAATGCACCGCAGAGATGAGATGACACGAGGTGAAGAACGAAGGAAAAGATGGCGTGCTCCATCAGGGCCCTTTCTCCGCGTCCTTCGTGATCTCCGTGGTTTACCACGACGAAAGCCGCATGCGCCTGCGTGGACTGAACCCTCACGTTTCGACGTGCCGCGTCTCGTTCCAGAGGCAGATGCCCGGCCGCGACAACTGATTCTCGTAACTCAAGGCGCTCAGGCTGGCGGTGCTGAGCATGAGGTAGCGGGCGTTCACCGATGGATCGAGTCCCAACCATCGAGAGGCCAGCACACGCAGGAAGTGCCCGCTGGAGAACAGCAACACCGTGCCCGTCGTCGAACGCACCCGCGCCACCACTCGATCGGCTCGCGCGGAAACCTGCAGCGGAGACTCACCGCCAGGGCAGCCGTCGCGAAACAGTTTCCAGTCCGGCCTCTCGGCCAGAATGTCCTTCGATGTGCGCCCCTCATACTCGCCGTAATTCCACTCAACCAGGTCGGGATCGATCTCCGCACGCGAACCAAGCCTCGCCAACTCGCAGGTGCGGCGGGCGCGCAGCAGAGGGCTGCAGAACACCTGGTCAATCGTGAGCTCTCGCAGTCGATCGCCCAGTCGCATCGCATTGCGTTCGCCGCGCTCGGTCAGCGGCAGGTCGGTGAGCCCGGTGTGCTGGCCCGTGAGGCTCCACGCGGTCTCGCCGTGACGCGCGAGGTAGGTGATGGGAAGGGACGATTCGTCGCTCATGCGCGCGGATCCTTCGTGTATCCGAACGCACATCCTATCACTGCCTGCTCCGATGACATTCAGACCATCATGTAAGACGGTCCTGTGAGGATTTGATCAATGCGCAGGCGCTTATTCCTGGGGTGCGGCGGGAGTGAGTGGGCCGCCTCCATATTTGGCAGGCAGCGGATTGACGTCCGGGCGTTCGAAGTCCCAGAGAATGCTCACGATCCACCAGCGCGTGCCGTCAAAGAGCATCTGCATGCTGTTGATGCCGCGCGAATACGGCCTGGGCTCACGCACATCGCGCCGGGCCTCGTACGTGCTGAAGACCTGGGCGATGTTGCCGTACGTGTTTGTTTCGCGATGAATCTCCTTCTCGAAGTAGCCGCCTTTCTCGAAGTACTTGGTGTTGAGCTCCACATATTGATCGACGGTCAACTCCATCGGAATCGCGACGTTGTTGTCCATCGGCCGCGCGGTGACGAATCGCAGGCCTGGAAACGTCAGCGAGCGCAGACGATTCCAATCGCGGGGCTTGCCCTTCTCGCCCGAGACTGATTCGTAGTAGGCCTTGAGAATCGAATCGATCGATTGCACGTCTTCGGGCCGGGGTTCGGGCAGCGGTTGCTGCGCGGCTTGGCCTTCGGGCTGCGCGCCTGGGAGCTGCGGGTGTCCGGCGGGCAACTGCGGTTCGACCTGCGGATGACCCGGAGGCGTCTGGGGCATCTGCGGATGATTGGGCGGCAACTGCGGGTCCTGGGCGGCGATCGACCAGCACATGGCCGCTGCACTGAGCATTCCGAGAGCGATCTTGAACATGACGAACTCCTTTCGTGCGCCCTTCGAGGGACGCGGAGATGACTGAACATTTCGTTAGCTGCGCCGCTGCAGTCGTCGCCACTTGAGCCAGAGAATGGCGGCGTAGCCCCACATGAATCCCAGCGCGATGGCGTAGCCAAGCAAGAGGTATTCCCGGCTGGTCATGTGGCGCCTCCAAGTCTGACCCCCGGCGCGGGGTGTGCCGGGGCAGACGGCATCTCCGGACGGGCGAGTGCGCGTTCTCGCACGTGCAACATGTAGTTGGCCCGAATCAGGCCCGCCATGAGCAAGGTCACAGGCACGAACCATGCCCAAAGCGTGTGTTTCATCGCTGGTTCAAGAGTGATGGATGACGGATGAATGTCAGGCATGAGCTTGACGGAGAGGTACACGAGGGGCACGTCGAGAAACGCAACGACTCCATACACCGCGCTGACCACTGCTCGACGTTGCGGCGACTCGATCGACGGCCGAATGAGCAGGTACACGACAAACAGCAGCAGCAGCACCAAGCTGAAGGTCAGGCGAGGGCTCCATGTCCACCACATGCCCCATGCGCTGCGGGCCCACGTCATGCCGGTCAGCAGAACGATGGCGCAGAACAGCGTCGTCACCTTTCCCGCTGCCGAGGCAAGATCGTCCCACCACATGCGGCGTTGCCAGAGATACCCGACGCTGGCGACGAAGACAACGAACGCCGCCACAAACGTGTTGATGGCGATCGGCAGATGCACGTAGAAGATCTTCTGCACCAGCCCCATCTGCTTTTCAATGGGCGTGTACGTGAACAGCATGACGATGCATGCGGCAAACATCGCAAATGTGAACATCCAATACGCACGAGTGACCAGGCCGGAGTGAGAGTTCATGGTCATGGGTTCCTAGGGCTCGAGCACGAGTTCGAAGACGATCCAACTGGCGACGAGATAGACGGCGACGCAGGCAGCGAGCGTCGCAAGGCCGCCGCTCATGACGCTTTCACCCTGCTCAAAAACACGGCGCATGATCTGCGTCGAGACGATCACCACCGGCAAGCACAGCGGAAAGACCAGCATCGCCAGCAATCCGCCCTGCAGGCGCGTGGAACTGACGGCCGCGGCGAACAGCGTGCCGATGGCTGCGAATCCCGTCATGCCCAGCGCCATCACCAGAATGAACGCGCCGGGGCTTGCGGAAAGATCGAAGCGAAAAAGCACAATGGCGATCGGAGTGACCACTGCGGCAAGCGTGAACATCAGTGCGAGGTTTGCCAGGAGTTTCGCGGCGTAGATGGCTGCGCGATCAACAGGCGCGGCGAGGAGGCCCGCGAGCGCATCGTCGTGACGTTCGCATGCCATGGTGCGTTCGAAGCACAACACGCCGCCGAAGAGATACGCGACCCAGAGGATCGCCGAAGCGCCGAAGCCGCCGATCGGCCGGCCCGCGCCCAGTCCAAGGCCAAGCACGACGATGATCAGCACGCCCAGGACGATGACCAGCCCGATGGTCTGCCGTGTCCGCGCCTCGATGCGCAGGTCTTTCTCCAGCAGGATCAGTGCTGTGCGAATGCTCTCGCTCA
>CAZCGB010000233.1:0-5271 GCA_964498045.1 uncultured Isosphaeraceae bacterium | reverse complement strand
TGAGTGGAAAGGCCCATGTCGACGAAAGCCTTGTCGCCGCGGATGCCGACGACGCCGCCCCATGTGCGCATGCCGATGAGCGGGCCGAGTCCCATCTTGCGGAACATGCTGGGGAAGATGTCGCCGTCGGAGCCGGCGTGCTGATCGATGATGGTGGCCATGTGGGCGTTGACGGCGCGCTGGGGGTAGCGCTCAGCCGCGCCGCTGCGCGGCTGATCGAACGCCAGCAGCTTGCGGCCGAGGCGTTCGAGGATCATCTGGCTGACGAAGCCGCCGCCGTTGTCGCGCACGTCGATCACCAGGCCGGGCTCCTGGAACTGCGGATAGAAGTAGCGGCTGAACATGACCAGGCCCTGCGCGTCCATGTCGGGCATGTGCATGTAGCCGAGCTTGCCGCCAGATTTCTGCTCGACGTATGCGCGATTGGCTTCGACCCATGCGGCGTAGCGCAGCGGGGTTTCGCTGGCGATGGCCTTGACGTCGATGACGCGCGTCTTGGGCCCGCCGTCATCGCTGATGGTCAGCCGCACCATTTTGCCGGCCTGATCCTGCAGCAGGTCGTAGATGTTGACATGCGAGGAGGCGTCGACGCCGTTGACGGCTCGGATGAACGCGCCCGCGCGCACGCCCAAAGCAGGATCGGCCAGCGGACTTGTATATGGTCCGGGCCAGCTCTGGCTGGGAAGGATGTTGTTGATGCGGTGGCCGCGCGCGTCGGTGACGATGTCGCAGCCCAGCAGCCCCACGCCGACGGGCTTGATCTCGCGCGCCGGCTGGCCGCCGAAGATGTACGAGTGGCTGTTGCCCAGTTCGCCGATGAGCTGGCCGAGGACATCGTTAAGTTCTGCGCGTGTGCCGACGCGCGAGAGGAGGGCTTCATACTTCACGCGCATCGCGGGCCAATCGAGGCCGGCCATGTTCGGGGCCCAGAAGAAATCTCGCTGCAGCCGCCAAGCTTCGCCGATGATCTGCTTCCACTCGGCGGGCACATCCACACGCAGCTGCGCATCCTCCAGGTCGATCTCATCAGACTTCTTGCCCTTGCCTTCGTCGTCACCGCCGCCGGCGGCTTCGTCGCCGCTGGAAGGCACGACGCGGATCGCTGACGGTTCGCCTTCATCGTCCAGTTCGGTGTAGGCGATGGTCGAGCCGTCGGCGCTGAGGGCGAATTCGCTTACGGGCGTGGCGAGGTCCTTGCTCTCGCCTTCGATGATGTCGTAGCGCTTGATCGTGCCCTTGGGCGCGGGCGGCTCGGGCCAGGTGTCATCGAGCAGGCCCTGCACCGGATTCGCCACGTACAGCACCGCGCCGGCGACGGCTTCGAGGTTGTCATAATCGCCCGGGGGAATCGGCAGGATGAACTGGCGCAAGGCGAGCCCGTCGGTATCGAGCCGCATCGCCGTCTTTTCAGCCGCGGCCTTGGCGGCTGCGGCGGGGTCCTGATCGTCCTTGGCCTCATCGTCGGCCTTCTGGTCAGCCTTGTCGTCCTTCTTCTCCGCGTCTTCCTTGTCGTCCTTCGCCTCGGGCGCGGCCCATTTCTCGATGTCGAACTTCGCCGCCAGCAGCAGCTCCTTGCTCAGCGGCGGCGTGTCGGAGGCGAGCGAGATCGCGATGACTTTCGATGTGTCGATCAGCGCGTACTCGGTGTCGAAGCCGCTCATCACCGGATTGATGCTGCGGGCCGAAAGCATGTACAGGTACTTGCCCTTGGGATCCCAGCGCGGCGTGCTGTCGTTCGAGAGCGCATCGCTCACGGAGAAGGTGCGGCCGGTGCGGACGTTGGCGATGAGCACGTTGCTCATGCCATTGGGCATGGGCTTGGCATAGGCCAGCCAGTTGCTGTCGGGCGAGAAGCGGTAGTCGGTGATCTCGCCGGCTTCGCTTTGATCGATGTGCTTGAGTTCGCGCGTCTGCAGGTCGAGCACGTGCAGGCGAAGGGTCTTGTCGGCGAAGGCCAGCATCTTGCCGTCGGGCGAAACCACGGGCGGAAACAGCCAGGCTTCGCGGTCGCTCGTCGCGCCGCGCGGGCCTGCCGAACCGTCGATGGGCATGACAGCGATCTGCTGCTCTCCATTGGCATCGGAGATGAGTGCGATGCGGTTGGCGTCGATGAACGCCGCGCCCCACTCGCGCGATGCGGCGTCGCGCGTGAGCTGCGAGATCGCGCCGGTCTCCACATCGCCCTTGAGCAGTTCGCCGCGCGAGCCGAGCACGACGGTCTTGCCGTCGGGGGAAAGCGTGAACTCGGTGAGGGTCTCGTTCACCGGCGCATAGCGTTTGCGGGCCTGCACGCGATCACTGGCGATGCGCACGTTCAGGCGGCGCACGCTGTCATCGCTCAAGTTGAGCAGCGCGAGCTGTCCCGCCTGGCAGAATGCGATTCTCGCCGCGCCTTTCTTCATGTCGGCGCACGGCCAGCGGATGTCGTAGCCCTCGACAGCCGTGGGGTTCTTCGCATCGAAGGCGAACTTCGTGTGTTGCTTGAGATCGCCTTCGCCGGCGTCGGGCGAGACCGAGAAGATGTTGGCCAGACCTGTCCCCCCGCCACCGCGATCGGAGCTGAAGTACACGCGCCCGCCGATCCACATCGGAAAAAGGTCGTTGGCCTTGTCGGCGGTCAGCGGCGTGAACACGCCCGAGCTGTTGTCGCCCACCCAGATGTCGGGCGCGGTGCCGCCGCGATAGTGCTTCCAGGTCCAGTTCTCGTTGCTCCAGCGCGTGAAGGCGAAGCGCCGGCCGGTGGACGACATGCTCACCATGCTGCATTCGCCGAAGTTGTAGCGTTGCGGCATGGTCGTCGCTTCGAGCCGATCCTGCGCCGCCGCCACGCCGACGCGCCAAAGCTCAAGCCGGCCGAAGGGGTTCACCGCGTTGGACACCAGCAGCACGCTGGAGCCGTCAGGCGTCCAGCCCGCGACAAGCTCAGGCGAAGGATGAAATGTGAGCCGCGTGGGCGAGCCGCCGTCGATGGGCATGACGTACGCGTCGGTGTTGCCTTCATATTGCGCGCTGAACGCCAGCCACTTGCCATCGGGGCTGATCTGCGGGCGCGATTCATCGCCATCGCCCGATGTGAGCCGGTGCGCGATGATCGGTTGGTCGCCGGTCTGGGGGTTGGACGCATCGGAGAGTTCGGCGATCCACAGGTCGCCTTCGCTGACGAAGATGAGCGTGTTGCCGTAGAGCGCGGGCTGGCTGTAGTAGCCGTTCTCCGCGGCGCGGGCGATCGGCGAGGCAAGCGCGGCGAAGAGGCCGACGACGACGATGTGCTTGTGCATGAACGTTCTCGAAGTCTCGTGATGTTGGCGCGTTTCGACGGAGCTTCGCGGGAGCGAAGCGCATGATCGCCGGCGCGGCCGATGCGCATCAGGATACCGCGAGTCGCCGCGGGGGATTCGATGCGCGTTCAACCGCTTTTTGCGGCGTACTTGGATCGCAAGGCGTCGAATCCCCTGCGGAACCGCTCGCCGCCGAACTCCGCGTCGGTCTGCCGCAGCCGCTCGATGCGCGGCAGGATCTGCTGCGTTCCGCGATTGGTGGCGTCGAGGATCTGCAGCATTCGCAACTGCGAGAGCCAGAATGTGTCGTGCCCGCCCGCTTCCCCGGACGCCGCCAGACGCTTGTAAATGCCCATCGCATCGGCCAGATGCTGATCGCCGCCCAGAGCGTACAGGCACTCGGCCTGGCCGAGCAGAATCTCCGACGAGTCGGGCTGCAAGCGCAGCAATCGCACGAAGATCACGTTGGCCGGCTCGTACTCGCCGGCAAGGCGATACGCCTCAGCCACGCGCAGTTCCAGCACGCTGCGCTGCGCGGCGTCGGTCGGCGCATCAGCCGTCGCGAGCCACGACTCCAGCGTCTTGGCGGCAGGAAGCAAGGTGCGCGTCGCCAGAGACTTCGCCTCTTCGGCGCGATCGGCGTCGATCAACCGCTGCACATCCGCGCTCAATGAAGCCACCATCGGCTGCAGAGCCGCGCCCGCCTGCTTCGGCGATGACTGCACGAAGCGCTGCAGGTCCTTGAGCGCCTCATCGGGCTTCGGCGGCCGAAGCGACTGATAGGCGTTGATGCGCACGCGCATCGCCTCTCCCACCGCGTCGCTGCCGATGCCTTGCTCGTTCTCAATGCCTGCCAGCGCATCAATGGCCTTCTGCGGATCGCCCATCGCAAGCGTCGCCTCGGCCGCGAAGACGCGAAGCATGGCGAGGTAATACTGCAAGGATGTCCGGCGATCGGCGTCCTTGGCCTCGGCCAATGCTCTCTCGATGATCGGCTGCGCCTTGGCCACCGCGTCGCGCGTCTGCTGATGCATGGCTTGGGCAGCCGCGCCTGCGCCGGCCGAA
Source organism: uncultured Isosphaeraceae bacterium (assembly GCA_964498045.1). GTDB lineage: Bacteria > Planctomycetota > Phycisphaerae > Phycisphaerales > SM1A02 > DATKJG01. The sequence goes on along the minus strand of CAZCGB010000233.1, from coordinate 928 downwards.
ATGGCCCGGGCGCGGGAAGTCGCCGCCTGCATGAAGTTCGCGTCCAGCCACTCGGCGGCATTGGGCGTCACCTTCGCGAAGCGCTGCACGGCGTCGTCGAAGCGATCCTCCACCAGTGCAAGCCGGCCGGCCGCGTATTGCCAGCGGTCGATGGACGGCAGGTTCGCGTACTTCGCCAGCAGCACGTCCAGCGTCTCGCGCAGCGTGCGGCGGACGTTGTCATCGTTCGGAGCTGCGCGGTACTCATCGAACGCCAGCGTCGCGGCAAGTTCAATGGCCTTGTCGGCCTGCGAGTCGGTGGGAATGTCGCGCGCCAATTCCATGAACCGCTGCGCCGCCAGCAGCGGCTGCTGGGCCTCGTACAGCGCGCGGCCGAGCGAGAACAGCGCGGCGGCGCGATCCTCCGGCGCGAGCGTCGATGACCTGAGCGTGTCTTCCAAGGCGATGATCGCCTGCTCGCGCGACGCCGGCTCGCGCGTCTGCGCATCGGCCTGCGCGATGGCGACGATCGACGGAAGCTGCACGCCCGCAAGCAGCGAAGCGTCGCTCGATGCTGCGGCCGTCGTCAGGCGCGCGAAGACGATGGCTCGCAGCGCGTCGCGGGAAATCGTGCCCGACGGGTAGGGCAGCTTCAGCAGGTTCATGTACGAGGAAAACGCGGCGGCCATGAGTTTGCCGCGATCGGCCGCCGGCGCTGATTCAGCCTGGGCGCGGCGGAGCCGGAACTCCTGGTCGGCGATCAGCACCCGGAAAAACAGCATGGACGGATCACGGTATTTCTCTTCGACCGACGCAAGGCCTTCCAGAGCCGACTGCGGCCCGCTGCGCACGAAGCGATTGAGCACGCCGCCCATGCGGGCGGCGAAGACGTCCGCAGGCTCGGCGATGGGATCTTTCGCCACCGACGCGAACCGCTGCTCGGCCGGTT
>CAZCGB010000232.1:0-5311 GCA_964498045.1 uncultured Isosphaeraceae bacterium | reverse complement strand
CAGTAAGATCGGTCGCGTTGTACGTGGTGGTGATGGCGCGAATGTCGCCATCGATTCTGAGAAGCTTGCGATCAAGTTCCGTCACCTTGCGGTCGAGCTCCGCCAAGCGAACGTCAATCTCTTCCTTGGCCTTGCGGGCGTACAGCTCGTCGTACGCGCGGAGCACGGCGTTCACCGACGCCTCGGCGACTTCGGGCTGCTCCGACTCGCATTGCACGAAGATCAGGGTGCTCTGGCGATCGCGCTCGACCTCCAGGCTCGACTTGATCATTCCTCTGGAGATGTTCAGGGCCTTGACCTTCTCGTCCTTGACGGCTTCGCCCAGAACCTGCGGGCTCTTGATGTACTCAACCTGCGTGGCGCAGAAGCGGTCGTAGTCGGTGATGCCCAGATCCTCCAGCCGATTGAGGATCGGCCGGACTTCGCGCTGCACTTCGATGGTGCCGCCGCTGATGTACATGGGCTCTGCAGAGAGATAGCCAACCGTGGCGGCGATGGCGCTGAGGATGGTGCCGAGAATCAGTGCGTAGGTCCAGCGGCCGCGCATGCGGTCATCGATGAGTTGAAAGAGCGATTCGCCCTTCGGCTCGGCACCGCCCCCCATGCCCGCCCCCATGCCTCCTATTCCGCCCATGGGCATGCCGACGCCGGGGACCCAGCCTGTGGTTCCGACGCCTGGCAGATTGCCGATGCCTTCGTACAACGCGACGTCTGTTCTTTTGCCGCGACTCACTGTGACGCTCCTTGCCCGACACGCAGGGCAGTCAACAAACCGTTCATCCCGCTCAAGACTTCCTCTGCCGAGTTGATCGCTTCATCAGCGCTGACGCGGCCGGAGGTGATCACCTGCACTTGCGCGACGCCCTGCACGGCGACTGATAACCGCTCGGACTGACGATTAATATCGTCGATATCCCGCGTCACGGTGCCATCGGGAAGGATGAAGGCGTTGAAAATTCGGATGACTTCCTCACGTCCCCCCTCCAGATACCCTTTGAATCCGTATTCGCGGACTGGAAATGGCCTTCCCATTACGGTGATTGTGCGATCAGAGTTCGCATGGGCGGGCATCTCGGTCCATCCCGCGCTGGGATAGCAGATGGGCGGATAGTGCCCGATCATGTCGCGCGCGTCGCCGCAATGCACCACCAGCACGTGCATCCACGGCCCGCCGGGGCTCAGGTAGCGGCGATTAAGGATGGCGTTGGGCTTGAGGAGCTTCTGGGCCTCGCGCGGGATGTTGCCCTTCTCGGGATTCTCGCCCACCCAGCGGCCGATGAAGTACGGCACGTCTTCGAACGCCCGCGCGATCTCGTTCCTGCGCGCATCGCTGCTCACAATGGCGGCCGTGCGATTGGGCAACGCCATCGACAGCAGCGCCAGCGTCACCACCGTCACCCAGGGGGCGGCGACCAGCAGCCGGTTGACCATGGCCTTGGAGCGTCTCATGGGAGAAGCCGAATCGTCGAAAAATCGAAACGTCGAAATTGGAAGTTCGCGCCTTCGGTTGACAAGGGTGTCGGATCGTCAGCGGCGCGAGAGTCGACCGCTGCGCCTTTCAGCGTTTCGGCGTTTTGACGTTTCGACGTTTGGGTGGTCATTGGCTGGCGAGCCTCAACTGCGTGACGGGGAACTCCAGCCAGCGGATCGCCCGAAGAAGTCCGTAGAGCATCGCCATCGCCACCGGCAGCATGATCCATCCCGCCAGGTCATGAAATCGCTGCGCCGCTTCGTTGCTGCCGTAACCGAAGATCAGGCTCGTGGGCACAAGCCGAATGACGTTGCACACCATGGCGATGAGCGGGCTCGCCACCAGCAGGAACGCGCGCGTCCCGGGCTTGAGCGGCGTGCCGAAGGCAAACGCGTACACCACCAGCGTCAGCGCGAAGACCATGCGCATGCCGTTGCAGGCCTCGCCCACCGCGACCTGTTCGCCGTTGAGGATGATGACGTTGCCGCTCTTGATCGCGTTGACCCCGATGAGTTCCAGCGTCGCATGCGTCACCGAAGTCGCAAGCTCCTGCAGCGGGTAGGCGATCTTGTGGCGGATCTCACCGGGGATCGGCAGCATGAACACCAGCACCGCGAAGACCGGGCCGAACAGGTGCACCGGCGTCATGCCCGTCATGCTCAGCACGATGCCCAGGAGGCTGACGACCGCGCCGCCATGCCAGGCGATTTGCGTGCCGGTTTCGAATCCCCACCAGCTCATCAGCCAACCGATGACCGCCACGAGCAGGCCGATGTAGCTCGGCTGCACCATGACGTAGCGCAGGCGCGATCGCCGCAGCCAGAGGAGCCAGCCGGCGACGACCGGCGCAAGGAAGATGTGCGTCTGCTCCTCATCGCGCAGTCCGATGTTGAAGATGTCGCCCAGCGGCTGACGGTTGATCCAGATGCCGACGCACAGGAACAACGCCAACTGGGCGAAGTCGATCGGACGCCATGCTCTACGGGGACGCAACAACATGAATGGGGACGCTGAAAGGCTGAATCATCGAATCGCCGGAGCGGCGTGGAGGCTGTGCTTGATGGATGTGCTTCACCAGGAGGCGTGTGGCTTGAACGCACGCGAGATCCGAACCGTCATCGATTCTCCCTTGCGGCGATGGTGCGAATGACGCGCGTGCGCGGTTCGACGCTGGCGAGCGGGCCGATGACGCTGCGGCTGACGACCGAGCCGCCGCCCACGGTCGCGCCCCAAAGCACGACGCTGTCGTGCACGACCGCGCCGTCTTCAATGACTGCGCCGGGCTCGATGATGCAGAAGCCGTCGAGCACCGCGGACCCCGACACCGACGCCCGCGCGGAAACCCGCAGCGTCGATGGCTGATCGCCAGTGTTGAGCACATGGCCGGTTGACGCCGGCTGGCCTCGCTCCAGGCTGCTCCGCACTGCCGTCAGATACGAGTCGAGATCGCGCAGGCGATAGGTCTGATCGCCCAGTCGCGCGACGACGACCTGCTGGTTCTCCTCGGCCATCGCCGGGAGAAACTGCTCCTTGAGATCGTAATACCCGACGCGCGGGACGAGCTTGAGGGCCTTTCGACGGAAGGCGTACACGCCTGCCGGGGCATCGTCGCCGGTCACGCCGACCGCTCCGGTCGGGGCCGTCTCGCCGCTGATGGCCATGGCCGAGAGCAGCGGATCGATCGACTCCGGCGGAAGGCGCGTGCCTTCGCACACAAGCACGATCGCATCGTCGGGCAAGCCGTCGGTGACGTCGCACACGATGCCGCCGGCGCCGCGCCAGGAGCGCGGCTCGGCCATGACTTCGATCGACGGCTTCGCGGTCGCCCCGCGGAATTCGCGGGGCACTACGGCGCGCACGGCGGCGTCCTCCGCGGTGTTCACCACCACGCGAATCTGCTGCAGCTGCGGCACTGATCGCAGGATCGCCAGCCACGCCTCCAGCAAGGTTCCGCCGCGGCCGACCGGCAAGCACAGCAGATGCAGATTCAGCGATTCCTGAAGCGGGGCCTGGCGAAGGCGGCCGGCGAGGATCACCGCCGACAGCGTGCGCGTCGCTATGGCTTCGCTGGGAATGGTTGTCGAATTCTGCACCGATGGCATGAACTGTTGGCCTGCTGAGGACCTGTCTGACACGAAACAAATCGAACCATCAGCCGTTGCGCGGCATCCACGGAAACCCTTCGACGCTGTCCCACGGCCGGCGGAACTCATCAGGCTTGGCTGCGTCGTAAGCGTGCGTGACGTAATACAGAAGTCCGGCGGGCGTCGGGCCAACGCATGCCGCACCGTGCCACAGCGGCGGCGGAATGATCAACACGCCCGGTCGCTTCTCGCCCAGCACCATCATCCACGCCGCGCCGTCGCTCTCGCGCCACACGCCGGCCTTGATGTGCCCCATCACGCACATCCAGAAATCCGTCTGTTTGTCGTGGCGATGCCACGCCTTCACGATGCCGGGATACTGCACCGAGTAATTGATCTGCCCTTGCGCGCTCATGACGCCGCTCATGCAGTTCATCAATGACCAGCCGCGATCGTCAGCGAAATGCGTGACCGCAAAGAACACCGGTTCAAGATTGGTCCGCGCCAGCTCGTGGGCCTCGGCCCAGCCGCCGCTGCCGGTGAAGACGCGCGGAGATTGAACGCGAAGCGGCGAGTTGCCTGAACCATGGGGAGGCGGAGTCATGGGAGCCTGTCCCGCACGAGAGGTTGCGTGTTGTGGCGAAGTCGTCGTGCTCATGGAATGCGGCGGCTCCGAAATCCCGTAGTCTGACCCGAGTGGTCGTTCCGCGAACGCCCGGGGTGCGGCGTCGCGGCGCGAAACAAGTCCGAAAAGCGACAACTGGGGCGTCAAGGCCCGCAAACATCCGCTGATGAATGTTCAATCGGTCCGACGGCTGTCGGCGCATAGCCGAACGACCGCAAAACCTTTCCGCCACGCGGGTTGGGGAAATCACCCAAACCGGCGAGACAGTGCCGTCGGTGACACGAAACCGACGAAAACAACAGCGGTTTCCATTCTAGCGGTCACAAACGTACGGGACTACGTTCCTTACCCGAGTTATCGGCCAATGGGATGCGAGAAAGCCTGAACCGGGATTCGGTTCATCAAACCGGAAATCGAGCCTATCTTCGTGCGTTGGGTCACCAACGCCGCTCGATCCGCCTGTTCCGGAGGCCACGCATGTCCGAAGACGCTCGAATCACCCCCGCCGCCGGCAACGCGTTCGGCTCGCTTCTCTGCCGAGTCATCGTCCCGCTCTGGGTTCTGGCCGGCGCGGCGTTCAAGCTCTATGAGCGCAATCCGGGGAATCTTCCCAGCGGGATTCGCGAGCTGTCCAAGGCGATTCGATTCGAGGACCTCGACACGCTGTTGCGCGTGCTCATCGGCTGCGAGTTCTTCGCCGTGGGCGTCATGCTGCTTCTGCCGCGCTTCGCCCGGGCCATGGCCATCTTCATGCTCTCGTGCTTCTGCGTGATCCTGCTCCGCGAAATCGTCACCGGCGCGGCCACATGCGGCTGCTTCGGCTCGCTGCCTATGAAGCCGTGGCACATGCTGGTGATCGACGGCACGCTTCTGCTGCTGGTGATCATCTTCCCCAGCGGCTCTCGCGCCGCAATGTCGTTCGCCGGCTCGCTGGCCACAGCGGCTGCGATTGCGATCGTGGGCATGGGCGTGGCGATCGCCGTGCCGAACCCCGAAGCGAAGAACCAGGTGCCGATCCTCGCCCACGACACCAACGGCGGGGCAATTCCGCAGGCGAGCCAGCCGCATGCCAATGGATCAACGGTTTCTTCACCGCCGACAACCACCCCGCCAGCGACTGTACCCGAGACT
>CAZCGB010000231.1:0-5338 GCA_964498045.1 uncultured Isosphaeraceae bacterium | reverse complement strand
TGTGAAGCGCAGCGGCCTGTGGCTGTACATCACGCTCTTCACGACCATCATCACGTTATGGGGATGCTTCGCGTGGATGCAGGCCAGCTCGGCGGTCGATCCGGACGGGGCCGTGGCGATCAAGGTGCAGATGCCGGGCATGCGCGAACATGCCAGCCTGAAGCGCAATCCGAACGGCACGTTCGCGTACGTCGTGATGGGGCTCGACGATACCCCGCAGACGCTCACGCCCGACGAATTCGCGGCGAGGCTCTACGAAAGCCAATCATCGCGCAACCTGCTGGCGGTGGTGTTCAACATCTCCACACCGATCGGTTTGATCTGGGTTTTGCTCGGCCTGCTGGGGCAGGTGCTGTTCACAGGCCGCATGATCGTGCAGTGGCTCGCGAGCGAGAAGAGCAAACAGTCGATTGTGCCTCCGATGTTCTGGTGGATGAGCCTGCTGGGCTCCACGATGCTGCTGACGTACTTCCTGTGGCGTCGCGACGTGGTGGGCATCCTCGGCCAGGGAATCGGCCTGGCCATCTATGTGCGCAATCTGCATTTGATCTACTTCCCTCAAGCCGCGCCGGTGATCGAGTCAGAGTCCGAGCCTGCCGCGGCGCGGTGATGACCATGCGAGCTGACGATTACGTCATTTCGATCGCCGGCTGCACGAGCGACGAGTTCATCGACATTTGTCGCGCGCGAGGCGTGGCCAAGCCGCAAGCGGCCTCGATGTACCGTGCGGCCTTTCGCGAGTGGCGCATCGAAGCCGACTGGATCGCGCTTCCTTCGAAGCCGATCGTCAATGTTCTGCGCGAAGGCGTGACCACCAAATTCATTCTGCGACACGACGACGGCCTGGAAACCGAATCGGTCATCCTGCCCATCGCCGGCTCGACGGGGCGCGTGCGGCAGACCCTGTGCGTCTCATCGCAGATCGGCTGCGCCATGGGCTGCCGTTTCTGCGAGACCGCGCAGATGGGTCTGATGAAGAACCTCACTGCCGAGCAGATTGTCGCGCAATGGTTCGCCGCTCGCTTCGACCTCGCCACGCCCATCGACAACATCGTGTTCATGGGCATGGGTGAGCCGATGGACAATCTGGACACGGTGATCCAATCCATTCACGTCCTGTGCGACCGCAACGGGCCATGCATCGCGCCCGCGGGAATCTCGGTCTCCACTGTCGGCCGGGTCGAAGGCATTTTGCGCCTGGCGGATTTGGCGCGCACGCGGGGCTTCGGCAAGTTGCGGCTGGCGGTGTCCATCAACGCGCCGAACGATGACATCCGCTCCCGGATCATGCCGATCAACCGCGCCACGCCCATGGCCGAACTGATGCAGGCGATGCTGCGCTGGCCGACGGAATCAAAAGCCAATGGCGGCGGCCGGCAGAGGGTGTTCATCGAATACGTGCTCATCCCCGGCGTGAACGATGCGCTTGAGCAAGCCGACGAGCTGTGCGCATATCTCAAGCCGCTGCGCTGCACGGTGAACGTGATCCCGTACAACCCGCGGCGGGATTCGCCATGGTCCGCGCCGAACGACGATGTCGTGAGCGCCTTCGTGGAGCGGATTCACAAGCATGGCCAGTTCGTCAAACGCCGACAAACGATGGGACGCAGCGTGATGGCGGCCTGCGGGCAACTGGGCAATGCGGAAATCCGCAGGCGGAAACTCGTGCCGCTGAAAGTTCCGGTGTCATGAGGCTTGACCAAAGGCGCGCATTATCGGGCGCGGCGTCGAAAGTGAGCCAAGTGGCCGGTCGATGAACGTCGCATGCCTCCAGCGAATGCTCCTGCGGAGAAGGCGATCGCCGCGCGCCAGGATTGTCCGATCGCCTTCGTGCCTGCGCACATGACCAATGCCATGAGGGCACGTGAGGCCACGCGACGCTGGATGCTCGCGGGCATGTGTGGCATGGCGGCGGCGATGCTGTGCTCGTTCTCGGGCATGCTGCACGTGCCAGCGTGGCTGGGATCGATCGTGGTCTTCGCCGGCGGCTGGGCGGTGTTCGCGTCGCTTCGACCGAAGAACCTGATGCTCGATCTTGAGCGCGACGACAGCGCGACGATCACGCTTCTTGCCCGGCGTGCCGAGGCCGTGGCCGAAGGCGACCGTCGCATCGCTCTTGGTGATCTTGCGCTCGACCGCGAGGACGATCTCGGCCGCCTGAGCCGAGCCCTGCACGACCTGGCCGCAGAGGCCCGCGCCAACAAGCATCATGCTCGCCTGGTGAGCCGGCGCATGGGACATCATGTCCAGCGCGAGACCTTTCGCGCCACCGCCCACCTGCATCGCGAGGCGATGACCGACCCGTTGACCGGGCTGGGCAATCGCCGTGCCCTGCGCTGGCATATCGAGCGGCTCATCGCCACCGATGGAAAGCAGTCCCCTTTGTCCATCATGCTGGTCGATATGGATCACTTCAAGCTCATCAATGACGCGCTTGGGCACGCTGAAGGGGACCGTTGCCTTCAATTCCTGGCCGAGGTTCTGCGCACGAGCCTTCGCGACCGCGATGTGCTGGTGCGTCTGGGGGGCGATGAATTCCTCGCGGTGATGCCTGGCGCGACAGCCGACAACGCGCGGCCTGCGGCGCAGCGGCTGATGACGTTGTTCGGCCAATTGGCCTGGCCACACGCCGAGCACCGCCCGACGCTCTCCATCGGGCTGGCGGCCGGTGTGACGGGCGACCTGGCCGACGGCGGCACGCTGATGGAGCGGGCGGACGCCGCGTTATACGCAGCCAAGCGCGGGGGCCGCGCCCGCGTCGCGACCTTCAGCGAGCATCGCAGCGCGGCGTGACCTGGACCAAAAAAAAGAAAGGCCCCCGGAACATCATTCCGGGGGCCATCAGAACAGCAAGGTGGACCTGGTGAATTACGGATCGGTGACGGTGATCGTGCCTGCGCCAGCGCCGCCGGCATTCCACGATCCGACCTGAATCGTGTATGTCGTTCCGGCGGTGGCGGTGAACTCAATGCACGGGTGGCAGGCGCCACAACCAGTGCAAGTGCCGCCAGTGACTGGGTCATCGACGCAGATCACCTGAACCAGGGAGGCACATGCGCCGGTGTACACGGTCGCGATTCCATCGGTGTACGGAGCGACGCCGGTAATCTGAATCTTCACCGTGCCGCCGTTGTTCGACGTGTACTTGAACCACACGTCCTTGCCACCGGTCGTGCCGCACCATGCGATCGGGACGGTTGGCGTCGCCGAAGCGTTGTTGAAGTTGGTCGCGCCCACCGGGATGGTGATCGCGCCCGCACATTCATCATTGGCCGGCGGTGGCGGCGGGCCGCACACGATGCCCGTCGGCGTGCATGCCACGCCATCTGTCAGCGTGATCGTGAACGGGTTGATTTGTCCCGTTGGCACGTTGGCCGCATGAACAAGGATGTAATAGTCCTGTCCGAGGGTCGAGCACCATGACAGCGTCTCGCCCTGGTACGCGGTGCAAGGAGCGACTTGGGCATTTCCCGTATCGCAGTCAACCGCCTGCACGCAGAACAATGAGCCACAATCCGGGCCGCAGTAAACGCTTATGCGACCGTCGTAGAGACCCGTAGCTGAGGTGCATGTGGATGCGGTCAGACGATGACCGTTGCCGACAGTCTTGTACCACTTGCCGACGCCCGCCGAGACAGAGAATGGCGTTGGGTTTGGCGCACAGGAAGTGACAATGCTCTGGCCTGGATAATTCTCGCACTGCGGTCCGAAATCCTGCGTCGCGCTGTCAAGCGTATCGGTGTCCGAGCCGCCAATGGCCAGATTCTTCGCGCCCGAACAGGTGTCGGACGTGATGTTGGTGACCAGCGCGCGAAGGTTGAACGCGCCTTGATTCGTCGGGCCCGTGCTCCACGACCCGAGTCGGATGTACACGGTCGTGCCGGGATTGACCATGTTCGTGGTCACTTCAGAAAGCGTGCCGCATGAATCGTCACTGCATGCCAATGCGACCAGTCCAGCGCCGCACGTTCCGGTGTACGCCTGAAGGACGCTGTCCACGATCCCAGTGGTGCCGGTGCACGTGCTCAAGCGAAGAGTCTGACCGAGCAGTCCAGGCGTTGTGGGGACAACGTGCTTGTACCACACGTCGCGAGTGATGGATGATTGGCAAGTCGGAGCAGGATAGGTGCCGGCCGCCGGCGTCGTTGCTGTCGCATTGTTGCCGAGATTGTCGGCCGGGTTGCCGGGTGAGACGCCAACGACAAGGGTAAGCGCACCGGAGCACTCGTCATTGGTAATCGGGCAATTGACGCCGGTGCAGGTTGAATTCGGCGTGCCCCATGTGCCGCCGCCTGACGTGCACGCGGCTTGAGTAAGCACACTGCATGCGCCCTGAATGCAGCATGAGCCTGTGGGCGGGGTGCAAGAACCCCAAGCAGTGATCACTGACAAAAGATCGCCCACGTTGACCGTGCAGTCGCCGTTGGGCAGCGGAGCGCAGTCGCCGACCGGGCGCGGCGGTCCGGTCAGACCCCAGTTTGTGATGACCGTCAACAGGTCGGCCACGTCGACCTGATTGGCGCTGCCGCCAGAAATGTTGACGTTGGCCGGGCACTGTGCCGGCAGAGCCTGCAGACAGTTGTTCGACGGCGGGTTGTAGGCAAACGTATCGACGCCGATGTAATCGGAGTTGGCGCCGGCCGGGCCGCCCCCTTCAACAAAGTACCGAAACGCAATTCGACCCGTGCCTTGGACAGGAACCTGGGCGGCCGTCAGGTTGATGGTGAAAAGCGTCCACGTGTTGGGATATCCCGAGAGCGTGTACGTCGGGTTGTTGTCCAAGACGAGTGTGCTGAAGTCACCGACGCTGGTATTGGTGGCGCCGACATTGGTGCTGGAACCGGCGGTGCTGATGCGCACCTGCAGGCGATCGGGAAACCCGACTGAAGGCACGGTTCTGGTCCAGAAGGTGATGACGCCGCCAGGCGCGATCGTCGTCACCGGCGAGAACATCCACATGCTGATGATGTTGTTCCCGCCCACGGCATTGAAGTTCGCAGCCGCATAGCTCGCGCCAGCCTGCGCGGTGAAGACGCCCGCGTTGCCGTTGAACCATGTGGGGTTCGTGCCGGGAGGTGTGCTGAGATTCTGTTGAGACCATCCGGCTGGCGGAACAGTTCCGCTGTCGAAAGGCTCAGTAATGACCTGAGCGTTGGCCGCCGTCGTGCACAGGGCGGCTGCCATGGCCAGACCACACGTGGTCCGGCGGATCCAGTGCAAGTTTCTCACGATCAGTACCTCCTTCGGGAACCGTCACCATGCGCATGGCCACACGCGTAGCCAGAGGCATGATCACGCCTGTTCTGTTGTTGATGTCAAAGCAAAACGAACAATCAGT
>CAZCGB010000230.1:0-5338 GCA_964498045.1 uncultured Isosphaeraceae bacterium | reverse complement strand
ATTTTCGGAGGTCATCGTACACTGACGCAAATGCTCGACGTCTGGCGTCGTCGTCAGCAGATCCTTCAAAGGCTGTCGTCGCTCGCTGATACAACTCGATCTTGTGATCGATTCGCCAAGCCCCTGACTGCGCGAACTTGCCATAGGCGATCAATGCGTCGTGGACGCGATCGGTGCTGAAGAACTCACGAATCGACGTGTACGGCTGAGTCGGCATAGATCAGTCTTGACGGAACTATGTCGCGATCCGCCACATCGCCCCTTCGCGGATCACGGGCCGATATAGCGTGTCGCGCTCGACTGGATTGAATCCCGCCTCGCGAATCGCCCGCTGCAGTTCGAACACACCGACCTCCTGATGCGTGCCGTGGCTTTCCGCGCCGCCGCCCTGCGAAACCTTGGTGATGTCGTACCACACCACGGTGCCGTCGATGTCGTCAGCCCCGTTCTGCAGCATGAATTGGGCCATGTTCAGCGTCTGCATGATCCAAAACGCCTTGACGTGCGGGAAGTTGTCGAGCATCAGCCGCGCGATCGCCAGCGTGCGCAGGTTCTCCAGGCCCGTGGGCGCCGGCAGATGCTCCAATTCGCTCTCATCAGGGAAGAACGGCAACGGAATGATCGTCTGGAAACGCCCGCTTCTCCCGCCGCGCGCGATGGCCGCATCCTGCGCCTCGCGCAGGAGCAGCATGTGGTTGATGCGTTCGTGCCGCTGCTCGACGTGGCCGTAGAGCATCGTGGCGTTGGAGTTGATGCCCAGTTCGTGCGCGACGCGATGCACGTCAAGCCACTGGCTGCCGCGGATCTTGCCCTTGAACGCCTCGTCGTGCACGCGGTCGTCGAAGACCTCCGCCCCGCCGCCGGGGAGTGAACCTAGGCCAGCATCCTTTAGATCGCTCAACACTGCTCGGATGCCTTCGGAGCCTTCCTTGCCGCGCTTGCTGATGCGCGCCAGATGCACGATCTCAACAGCCGTGAACGCCTTGATGTGGATCGAAGGCGATTCCTCTCGGATCGCCCGCATCATGTCGGTGTAGTACTCGAAGGGCAGCCACGGGTGCAGACCTCCCACAATGTGGATTTCCGTTGCGCCTGATTCGCGAGCCTTGCGGGCCTCCCCGCGCACCTGCTCAATGGAATGCTCGTACGCGCCATCCTGATCCTTCTTGCGATAGAAGGCGCAGAACTTGCAAGACAGCGCACAGACATTCGAGTAGTTCAGATGGCGGTTGACGTTGTAGTACGCGATGTCGCCATGCAGTTTTCGACGAACAGCATCGGCGAGCGCGCACACCGTCCACACGTCGGGTGTCTCATACAACAGCACGCCGTCTTCTTGCGTGAGCCGTTTGCCGCTGTTGATCTTGTCCACGATCGGCTGCAGACGGCGGTCGAAACCGGGCATTGCGTGGAACGCGGCCGGCTGGTCCGAGAAGCGACGATCGGCGTGGCGGCGGAGTTCGGATGATCCAGTTGGATTGGGCGTGAGAACGCTCATGATGATGCGGAATCGAGGCTCGGAGGGTTCAATCTTAGCCGGTCGGCTGCGGGGACCTCCCGCGTCGCGCCGGCCGGAAAGATCGCCCGCGGCGCGTCCGCGGCACAACCTTTCAGGGCTTCCGCGAGGGCTCTTGAGGCGGCGCGCTGATCGGCCGATACGCACTGAAGCCTATACGCCGATCGCCTGCTTTTCATGTTGTTTTCCTCGCGCGGGAGCCGCTGCCGCCATGTCCGACCAGGCCACCCATTCCGAACAATCCGCCACGCCTGCGCCGAGCGCCTCGGCCGGAGCGCCATCGCCCGCGGGCACCGATGTGCTCAAGATCATCGCTGACGTCGAAGGGCAGTTGTCGCGTCTGCGCGGCGCGCAGCGTCAGCAGGACGACGCGGTCGCGATGCTCACCGCGCGCTCGAAGGCCTTGCGCGCCGCTGAAGAGGATCTCGATCATCAGCGCGTCACGCTCAAGCAGCAGTCCATCCTGGTTGAGCGTGAACGCGGGCAGTTGCAGCAGGATCGCGACCAGTTCACCGAGCAGTGCAAGCGCATGGATGACGACCTGCGCCGCCGCTCCGCCGAGATCGAACAGGCCCAGCAGAAGCTCGAGCGCGAGCGCAGCGAAGCATCGGCTCAATTGGAGCAGGCGAAGCGCGGCGCGGCGGAGATCGAGCAGGCGAAGACCGTCTGGCAGCAGCATCGCCAGCAGGTGGAGGAGCAGCTGCAGCGTTCGCAGGGCGAGATCGACCAGCGCCTGGCGGACTGCGTCAAGGCCCGGGATGAAGTCGCCAGCGCGCGGAGCCAGTGGGAGAAGCAGCGCCAGGACGCCCAGGCGAAGCTCGACGCCCGCGCACTGGAACTCGATCAGCAGGCCGCGGCCCATTCGCAGCGCGAGAACGCGTTGCAGCAGGCGCGCGAACAGTTGGCGGCGGCGGAGCAGCAGTCGCAGCGGCAGCGCGAGGAGCTGCAGAACAGGGCGGCCGCCCTGGAGTTTGAGCGTGGCGACCTGATCGGCCGCGTCGATCAGGCCGAACGCAACGTCGGCGAACTGATCGCCCAGGTCGAGCGCACGCAGGAAGAGCTGGTCGAGCAGACGCGGCATGTGAAGAAGGCGATGGAGACGGTCGCCCTGCTGCAGCAGCGGGAGAAGCAGCTGGAGAAAGCCGTGGAAGCCGCGGCTGAACACGCGCGCAAGACCGAGCGTGAATCGCAGGATCTCCTGAAACTTGCAGACGGTGAACATGCCGAGCTTCGGACGCGGCTTGAGGCGGCCGGCAAGGAGCTCAAGGGCGTCTGCGAGTCGCGCGACGCCGCGATGGCGGAATTGGAAAGCGCGCGAAAGAAGATCGCCTCGATGCAGATGGACCTGCGCACGCGCGAGGAGACCATCGCCGCTCGAGACGCGCAGCTCATCGAGATGCAGCGGAAGCTCGAGATGGCGGGCGGAAAGCTCAGCGAATTCGCGGAGGTGCTCAGCGAGCAGACGCCGCAGCTTGAACGGGGGGCGGCCGCCCTGGCCATGGTCAGCGAGCAGGCTGAGCAGATCGATCGTCTGACCAAGCAATTGGCGGAGCTGCAGTTGGCCAGTGATCCTGCGGAGCTTCAGCATCGCGATCAGCGCATCAATGAGTTGACCGAGGCGCTTCGTCAATCGCGTGGTCAGAACGCCGGCGAGCAGGGCGTCGCCGAGGTGGAACAGCGCAACGCGATGCTGGAACAGGCGTTGCAGGAGTCGCGGCTGGAACTGCAGAACGCACAGATCGCTGCGGAAGAGGCTCGCAAACAGTTGCAGGCCTACGTCGAGAGCGGAGCCGAGGCGCAGGTGAAGGATGTCGCCCTGGCCGAGCATGCCGCGAAGGTGGCGGCGCTGACGGCGGAGATCGAACGGCTGCATTCGGCGGCGGCGTTGGAGCTGGAACAGAAGCTTTCCGCCCAGTCGAAGCGCCATCAGCAGGAGCTTTCGGGCGTGCGCCAGACCGAGCAATCGGTGTCGACACTGCGTCAACGCGTCGCCGATCTCGAAGCCCAAGTCGCCCAGGCCAAGGCGGAAACGGCCAACGCGGCCGCGGCCGGCGACAACGAGAGCGCCGAATACGCCACGCGCCTGCGTGCCAAGGCTGAGCAGATCACCTCCGTCGCAGAGCACCTGCGTCGCCGTCGCGATCGCCTGATGCGCATGCGCCAATTGCTGCAAAAGAGGCAGAAGTCTGCGCCAGCCGCGGCGACATCGCCGGCCGGCGCGGCGGCTCAGCAGATTCGCAGCGAGCAACTCAGCCAGATCGAGCGCGAGCGGCAGCACCTGATGGAGGTGCGCAAGATGCTCGCGGATTCGGAGTACCAGATGATTCGACGCTGGGCCCGCCCACGCGCGGTCATGACCGCCACGTGCCTCGCGGTCGTGGTCGCCGTCGCCACCGGCGCGACCTGGCTTGCGGTGAACTTCTTCTTCCCAGCCACGGTGAGCGCCAGCGTGGTACTTGAAGCCCGCAGCCGCACGGGCAGCGAGACGCTTTCAGCGCAGCAGCAGCAGGAATGGAACGATTGGCACGCCGGCGCGGTGCGCGATGCGGGCTTTCAGCAGACACTGGCCAAGCGCATGAGCGATCGCCGGCTTGAGGATTGGTCGCGCCCCGAATCCGTCGCCGCCCGGCTCGGCCAGGACGTTTCGGTCGACGCCACGCATCCCGGCATGGTGATCTACACGATGTCGGGCACCGACGCCGATCAGATCACCACGTTCCTTGACGTCTTCACCAACACGCTGCTGAGCGAGTCGACGCGCGAATCGGGCCGGCGCAGCGACGGCGCCGTGGCGATCGCCAGCGGCGAACGCAAGGAGGAGGGCATGGTGAAGTACGCCCGTCTGAACGCCGCGCCTGTCCATGATGAGCGGATGCAGCACGCGCTGCCGATCTTCGGCGGCGCGCTCGGCGGGCTCCTGCTGCTGACCATCGTCTCCTACCTCAAGCTGGCGCGCAGCAAGCGCGTGTTTGAGGATGAGCACGATGAAGTCGTGGACGAACCGCAGCCGGCCGCCGCATGAGGCGCTGTTGACGCAGTTTGAAACGCAGTCCTGTAAGTCTGTGAAATGGGGATGGGGCTGCCACGTGCGCCGCGGACGTTGATGGCTGAACGGCTGCGCGAACACACCACGGCGAAGTTTCCGTCATCTCCAGCCGACGCTTGTGTCGGAGATCACATGTTTCGCCGCCCCACCGCCTCGAAGTCCGATGTCAACAGCCACGGCCCGCTGCCGTTCCCGCGCGATCGCGTGGTTGCGCGACGCTCGCGGGCCGGGGTGGGCGGAAGCGCTGGCGATGCGGATTCGCCGCGCGATCCGGCCGGAGAAGTGCTTGCGGCGTTCGCCGACGTCTCGCGCCGCATCGAGCACCTCGCCCGTGAACTCAAGTGCCTGGGCTACTTCGACGACGGCCACGATCGCCCTCGCGCCGCGTGATCACACTTCTGATCGGGCCGCCCGATCATCCGCCTTCTTGAGCGGCTCGCAACGCCTGTTGCAGAAGTTCCGCAAGGCGCTGATTGCGAACGGCATCGTCGGTCACCACGGTCTTGAGAAACGTCGATGGTTCGGGCGGCTTGGCGCGCACAACCTGGTACTGTGGCTGCTCGAGATAGGCGTCCTGCGGATTCAGATCCGGCGCGCCATCAGCATTCCATTCATCCGGAAAGGCCTCGGCGTCGCGACGCGACACGGTGCGATTGGAGACCGCGGTCATCACCATGCTCCGCCGCTCATTGCGAGCCAGCGGCTCCAGCGTGCTTGAGAACGAATCGAGATTCTGCAACGTCGGGCCCGTCAACCCCAGGAGCGGAAGCGCGCCT
>CAZCGB010000229.1:0-5372 GCA_964498045.1 uncultured Isosphaeraceae bacterium | reverse complement strand
CCGCCCAGCAGCCGGTCGATGATCGGGTAGATGATCAGCGGACTGAGTTCGAGACACATCTGGCCGTCCAGCGGCGGACAGTTGACGAGGTTGAAGGACGTCGGATTCGGCAGGCTGGCGGTGAATTCGGCGTACGTCTTCTGCTCGGCGGAGACGATGCGGATCTCGACGATCGTGCGCAGGAAACCCGAGAGCGACGCGCCGAAGTTCCGCGCGAACGCA
Organism: uncultured Isosphaeraceae bacterium; assembly: GCA_964498045.1. Classification (GTDB taxonomy): domain Bacteria; phylum Planctomycetota; class Phycisphaerae; order Phycisphaerales; family SM1A02; genus DATKJG01. The sequence goes on along the minus strand of CAZCGB010000229.1, from coordinate 5,150 downwards.
TCGTGCAGCGTCGTCAGGGCCCGCATCTGATCCTTGCTGATGCGCTCTGGACGCTTGAAGTCGTAGTCCTTGATCTCAACGTCATCGAGATCGCGGCGGAATCGCGAGAAGATCTGCGCCTGCGCGGGCTCGCCGTGCACCTCTCCGGTGTTGACGGCTTTGAGGAGGGTTTCGACTTCGGCTTGTTGCAGGGTGTCGGGCACTGGAAGTTCAGCGTTCAGTAATGGGCGGAACGCGACTCGGTTTGCGGCATCGGAATGCGGGAATTCACCTGCGACAGCGAGAACAATTCGATTGGGTCGGCTGTTGGCTGATCGGCGATGCCGTCTGCCGCATGCTGACCGCGTGCGGTGACTACGCTATCGTCGCCGGCATCCAATTCCGGCCGAGGCCGTTCAACAGCGATTTATCGGGCCATTGGCCGCCCGTGCTTGAAGCGAAACGAGTCGTGAACATGATCAGAATTGCGCGAATCAGGAGAGCGGCGGCGGGATTGGCGATCGCGGCGGCTGTTGTCGCGACAATGGCTACTTCCGCCGGCGCCCAGCAGACGCCGGCGTTCAAACCCAAATTCGGTCAGCCTCCGGGTTTCTCCACGGCCGGCGGCGACGAAGAATTCGGCGATTCGCGCGACCGCGTGTCTGTCACCGCCTTCACCGCCCAGGACAAGGTTGCCCCCGGGAGCGACGTCGTCATCGCCATCGTGCTCGATCATCAACCGGGTTGGCACTCGTGGCCGAACGCGGGCAACATTCCCAAGGGTCTGGCCGAGTTCAGCGGGGCGATCAACACCGTCATCACCGTGAAGACCAGCGGCGCGAATGCCGCCGGCCTGCAGGTACATGACGCGTTCATTCAGTGGCCTGCTGTGCATGCAGCCAAAGCCGACATCGGCGAAGGCGCGCAGGAGTATGCGACCTTCAGCGATCGTGCGATCGCGTATGTGCCGGTGACCGTCAAGCCCGACGCCCAACCTGGCGCGGCGACCATTGACATCAACATCAGCTTCCAAACCTGCAATGAGACGGTTTGTCTCGCGCCGGCTGATGTGGATGTGCCTGTCGCGATTCAGATCGTGGATGCAGCGTCGCTGGCGTCCTCTCCAGCGACGAAGGCGAATGAGAGCGATTTCACCAGTTTCGATCCAAGCGTCTGGTCGAAGATTCACAGCGGCGCTGCGCCGCCGAAGGTCGTGAAGTTTGATCTGTTCGGATTCGCGTTTGAAGTGAACGCCGCGGGCCCGCTGGGTCTGCTGCTGCTGTGCCTCGTCGCGGCGTTCGGCGGCATGCTGCTCAACGCCACGCCGTGCGTTCTTCCGGTGATTCCCATCAAGATCATGAGCCTCAGCCAGCACGCGGGCAATCGCGGGCGCACGCTGATGCTGGGTTTTTCGATGTTCCTGGGCGTGATCTCACTTTGGATGGCGCTTGGTGCGGCGATCGCCTTCATCAAGACGTTTACCGCCACCAATCAACTCTTCCAGTATCCGGCATTCACCATCAGCGTGGGCGTGGTCATCGCCATCATGGCTGTCGGCATGTGCGGCTTGTTCAGCGTGCAACTGCCGCAGGCCGTGTACATGATCAACCCGAAACAGGACAGCCCGCAAGGTTCATTCCTTTTCGGCGTGATGACGGCGATCCTTTCCACTCCATGCACCGCGCCGTTCATGGGCGCGGCGGCGGCGTGGGCGGCGACGCAATCGCCCGCCGTCGTGCTCACCGTGTTCTTCGCCATCGGCTTCGGCATGGGCGTGCCGTATTTCATCTTGAGCGCCTTCCCCAAACTCGTCGACAAGATGCCACGAACCGGTCCGGCGAGCGAAGTGATCAAGCAGGTGATGGGCCTGCTCATGCTCGCGGCGGCGGCGTATTTCATCGGCGTCGGCTTGAGCGGCGCGCTCGTCGCGCCTCCTGATCCGCCGAGCCGACTGTACTGGTGGCTTGTCGCGGCGCTCGTCGCCGCGGCGGGCGGCTGGATGATCTGGCGCACGTTCGGCATCTCCAAGACCGCGGCGCGCAGAAGCGTGTTCGGAGCCATGGGCGCGGCGCTGGTCGTGATCGGCTTCGCCGGCGCAGTGCGCTTGAGCGATAAGGGCCCGATCAACTGGATTTACTACACGCCGCAGCGCCTGGCCGAGGCGAAGGCCGGCGGCAAGGTGGTGGTCCTCGAGTTCACCGCGGAGTGGTGCCTGAATTGCAAGGCCCTCGAAGAGGCGGTGCTGCGGAATGATCGCGTGGCGAAACTGCTCAATGGCAAGGGCGTTGCCCCCATCAAGATCGACCTCACCGGCAACAACATCGAGGGCAACGCAATGCTCACCAGTGTGCAGCGTCGCTCGATCCCGCTTCTGGTGATCCTCGCGCCCGACGGGCGCGAACTGTTCAAGAGCGATTTCTACACTGTTGATCAGGTTGAACGCGCGATCGCGGAGGCTGGCAGCGCGAAGGTGGCGATCAAGTAGAGCCTCCAAGCCGGGTCTTCCTCCCTTCGTGCGTCATACCCGGCGTGTGCCGTCATTTCTAGTTTTCGACGTTCCGACTCTTCTGCGTTTGCCATGCCTGACCACACCCAATACATGCAGTGCATGGAAGTCTGGGGCGGCAACCAGGCCGTCGATACCGGCGTGGTCATGGCCGGGCTCGACGCATGGGCGTACAGCAAACCGTGGAAGGGCGATGCGGCGGGCGGCGATGTGCATTACGTCTCCTCCTGCGCAAGCGGCCGAATCATGCGCCTGCTCGTCGCCGACGTCGCCGGCCACGGCGAGAAGGTCGCGGAGACGGCGGTGCGCCTTCGCCAGCTCATGCGCCGCTTCGTCAATCATCTCGATCAGCGCAAGTTCGTCTCGGAATTAAGTTCCGAGTTCGCGAACCTCTCGCAGGACGGCCGCTTCGCCACGGCTGCGGTGTTCACGTTCTTCGCGCCGACCAACGCGCTGACAATCTCCAATGCAGGGCATCCGCCGCCGCTGCTGTATCGCGCGAAAACCATGCAGTGGGAGATCGTCACGCCGGGCGAATCGTCAAAACGTCGAAACGTCGATTCGAAGAAATCGAACGAGGATGCCGATCAGCCGACAAACCTGCCACTGGGGATTCTCGATATGCAGCGGTACGACGCGCTGCCGTTGAATCTCAACGTCGGCGACCTTGTGCTGTGCTACACCGATTCGCTCATCGAATCGCACGGCCGCGACGGCCGAATGCTGGGACCCGAGGGCCTTCTGGCCATCGCGCGCCGTGTGGTGATGACTGAGCCCTCCGTGTTCATCTCCGCGCTGTTGAAAGCGATCGAGGACGAGGCTCCGGAAAATCTCACCGGCGATGATGTCACCGTGCTGATGTTTCGTCCGAACGGCCTGGGAATGAGGTTCTCACTGCGAGAGCGGCTCGGCACGTACAAGCGCGTGCTCGCCGCGGCCGGCCGGGCGATCACGTTTCGCGAACGGTTTCCCTGGCCGGACTTTCATATGGCTAATGTGGGCGGCGCGCTCTTCAGCAAATTCAATCAGAAGTGGCGCGGAGGGAGGCCGGTTTGAATCGTCGCGCCATGGTCAGCACGAGGCGACAACTTCGCCGCTTGACCTCTCGTACGCCAATCCTCGCTCGGGTGGAAATCGCTTCAATCCCTCTTCGCGCAGGCGCGGCGCGTGGTCGCGCACGTACGCGTCGAACGCGGCTCGTGATTCAAAATGGTAACGCGCTTCCATCCGGGTTTTCGCGCCGGCTGCGACATCACATCGAATGACTTCCGCATCCAACGCGCCGGCCGCACACACATCGCGCAGATGCTCGGAGCGCAGCCACTCGATCCATTCATGGGCGACACGAGCGTCATCGAACGTGCCTGCGACAGTGTACGAGAACATGCCACTCGTCCTTTCGCGCAAAGTCCGATCAACCCCAGTTGGAAATGACCATCAGCAGGTCGGCGACATTCATTTGTGCATCGCCGTTGAGATCGCCCGGGCAGGGAGCGGGCGGTGCGGGACACGCGCCCCAACCGGTGATGACCACAAGCAGGTCAGCGACATTGACCACATTGTCGCCGTTGGCGTCTCCGTGCCGCGCTGGAATCCGGCTGGCGATTGACAGGATCGTCGGCGTGCCGGGCTTGAACAATCCGAGCGTCACATCCGAGTTGCGCGGCGGGGAGTCGGCGTCGAAGCGGAAGTTGTACAGCGTGCCCCAGCGAACGGCGTTGGCGTTGGGGTTCGTCGCGAATGCAGTCGTCGCCCATTGCACGCCGCCAGGGATGGGAATCTGCGGCCAATCCGTACCGTCGTACGGCTCGCCAGAGTGATACGGCACGTCGTGGAAGCTGACGTTGGTCACCAATACGCCCGGAGGTGAGAGGACGGTGAAGCTCTGGGCGCTTCGGTCGCTGTTGTAGTTGTACACCGCGTATTCATAGTGCCAGGTTCCGTTGCCGTTGTTGGAGACGCGCGTGCCGAGCATGAATCGCCCGTCGCCCGGCACGTCGGCATTGACGATGGACACGCTGCTGTCAGCCGCGGCCCACGCCTGAATCGCTGACTTCTGCCGCTGGGTCGTTGAGGTGAAACTCAACGTGTACGCATCGGTCAGCGCGCCAACAAGAAACTGCCGGTAGCTGACGTTGTTCAGATCATTGCCAGCGGCGGCGTCGGCAGGCGCGATGTACTGACCTTCGGCAAAGTACATCGCGCCGGGATTGAGCGCGGGATCCAGATCGTTGACGTTGATCTGGAGGCGCTTGTAGATCGCGTTTCCGCTCAGCCCATACGAACCGTATGGCCAGGGAAACACCGCGGTGTGCGGGTTGATTTCCGAGCGTGGCCCGAGGCCGGAGACGCGCACACCGCCGCTGAAGAATCCTTCTTGGATGCCGTTGGTTCCCCCGTCGTACGGATCGGAACAGCCGATGCCGAGAGCTTCGAAGTTATTGGGATTGATGCACGTGCAGCAGGCGCTGAATGCCGACGCCCCCCAGCCGTGCTTGACCCAACTCATGCCGATCTGCTCAATGCGGCCGCTCTTCAGGCGGTACGCATGCATCGCGATGACGGGGTGCTGATTGGAATTTGCGATCCATGGCAGCACGGCGTTGCCGTAGTTGCATGAGGTGGTCCCGAACGCATACCCGCTGATCGAACCCGCGCCGGTGAC
>CAZCGB010000228.1:0-5374 GCA_964498045.1 uncultured Isosphaeraceae bacterium | reverse complement strand
CATTCGGCAGCGGCATCGCCAGTGCATCGGAATCATCTTCGGATACCCCGAACTCGACCGAACCGGCCCGCGCATTCGTCGACTATTTCCGTCGTCTTGATCCGGTGCAGCGCGGTTTCGTCTACAGCGAAGTCAAGCAGGCCATCGCCGAGGACGGGCCGGCAATGCTCAAAAACGATGTGGCGGGCATAGCGGACTTGCCTGATGGTCGAGAGATCCTGCCCATTGTTCGCGCAGTCGCGGATGTGCTGCAGATCCATTCAAGCTACATCGTCACGCAGGATGCGCATGGGCTGGTGATCATTGATCAGCACGCGCTGCACGAGCGCGTCATGTTCGAGAAGCTCAAGTCGCGCCTGGGTAGCGGAACATTGGAATCGCAGCGGTTGCTCATGCCCGCGGTGGTCGCCGTTGATCGGACGCAAGTCGGCTTGCTGGACGAGTTGAAGCCGCTGCTGTCGCGCATCGGCATCGAGGCGGAAGTCATTGGGCCGGCATCCGTCGCCGTGCATGCCTTCACCTCGCTGCTGTTCGAGCGCGGAGTCGACCCGGTGGAGTTCATGAGTGAGCTGCTGGACAAGGCCGCGAACAAGGGCATCAACCAGAGTGACGAGGCAGCGCTGCACCAGGTGCTGGACATGATGGCGTGCAAAGCCGCCGTGAAGGCGGGTGATCGCCTGCAGCCCGAGGAATTGGCGGAGCTGCTGAAGTATCGCGAGACGGTGGAACGCTCCAGCAACTGCCCGCATGGACGCCCGACGACGCTGAGGCTCACGCTGAAGGAACTGGAAAAGCAATTCGGGCGCACCTGAGATTCGTCGTCATCAGGAGCTTCCTGATCCCTGGGATGGCGCATCATTCGTCCAGTGTCAGACGCCAGCCTGCCTCACCCGCCGCTGACCGGCGGAATGATCGCGATGGCGCAGCCGTCGTGAAGCGGTGTATTCAAACGGGCGTAGCGCTGATCCACGGCGATGGCCAGACGATCGCGAAGCGGAGCCAGCGCGGGATGCGCCTCCAGGATCGATTTCATCGCGTCGAGAACGCGCGCATTCGCCGGCAGATCAAGTGTGATCGATTCACACCCGGCGAGATCGCGCGCCTGGGCGAAAAAGAGCGCCGTGCATTGCATGACTGCATCGTATGCGCAACGACTCTCCGCGAAACCACAGCGTTCATCGTCATGGCCATGCGAGGAAACGAAGTCGAGTTCCCGCTGCGACCGCATCGGTCTGGACGGGCAATTCAATCAAGCCGTCCGTCGTCGAGGTATGGGCGAGATCTCCTGATCCCGCCCACGCCGGGACTTCCGCGCGGCCATCCTCACGCACACGAGCCGGGCGAAACGCCCGACGATGAGCGTTGGGTCTCACCGCCTCCGCCAGTTCGATGCTGCGCCAGGGCAGCGATGGAGAGAGCCCGATCATCTTGTGGACAATCGGCCAAACGAACAGGCAAGCGCACGCCAGCGCGGAAACGGGGTTGCCCGGCAAGGCAATGACAATGACGCCACTCCCGGTTCGGCCGACGACGATCGGTTTGCCCGGCTGAATCGCCGCACCAATGACAGAGCGTTGCACGCCGCAGGCGTCAAATGCGGCGGGAAAGTGATCGCGCTCGCCCGCGCTAATCCCACCGACGGTGACGATCACGTCGCTGTCGTTCAACGCCCCTCGAACCGCGTCCTGCGTCCGATTGAATTCGTCGCGCACATGCTCCATGCGCGGAACGGCCGTGCCGAAACGCTGGAGCAATTCGGCGATCATCACGCCGTTGGAGTTGCGAATGTGGTGGGGGGCGAGCTGGGCGATCGAAATCGTAATGGACATGACTTCGTCACCGGAGGTCAAGACCGTCGCACGCGGGCGGCGGCGCACGCGAAGCGAGGTCGCGCCGACAGCGGCTGCGATTCCCAGATGCTGCGCGGCAAGAAGCGTTCCGGAGGCAATGAGCTCATCGCCCAGCTTCGCGTCAGCAGCTCGCGGATGCACGGCGTGGCCGTGACCGATGCGATCGATCGTGAAGCGCACGGGATCGCCGCGATCACTGAGCTCGTGTTGAACAACAGCGTCACAGTCGCTTGGCAGCGGCGCGCCTGTGGCGATCTTCACACACGCGCCTTCGGGCACACGAAGCTCGCCAGAGGCGCCGGCCGGCACTTCGCCGACCACGGCGAACGGGCGATCTCGCGCGACTTCCATCGCTCGCACCGCGTACCCATCCATCATCGCGCGATGAAACGGCGGCAGGTCGCGATCGGCCAGCACAGACTGCGCCAGCACGCGGCCTCCCGCCTGGCCGAGAGGAACGGCTTCCGGTCCGATGCGGTCTCGCGTCGCGTCGTCCACAGCTGAAAGCGCGCGCTCCAGGGCATCTGCATAATCAGGCAATCCGCTCACGACGCTGCCCCCAGAGCCGCGCGCGTCGTTCTGGCAGCGACGGCGGCCGTGAAGAATGCGACCAATCGCTCGATGCATGTCAATCTCGCTTCAGGAGCCCGGAACGCATGGTCGGCTCGCGCAATGAGCACACGTTCGACCGGCCTCTTTGCCCGCGCGAACGCCTCGGCAACCTCGCAGGACGATTCCGGCACCATAACCCTGTCCGCTGCGGCATGCACCAGCAACATCGGCGAATGCACTCCTGAGACCAGATTGTCCAGATCGATGCTCGCGAGCCGTTCCACATATGCCCGTGGAGCGGCCTCTTGCTCTGCGCCAGCAACAACATCCCGCATTGTCTCAGCTGCCGCACATGCGGCGACGGCATTCGGCGTTGCAGGATTCAGAAGGCAGCAGCGATGGACGGCGCCTGACTGCCCCGTGACCGCCAAAGCAGCGATGGAGCCCAGCGACCAGCCAAGCACGCTTACGAGTGCGGCATCCACATCGGCGATGCCTGGCGCGTGCCGCACGATCGCCGAAAGGTCGTTCACCTCATCGTTGACGGTGAATCGATGGAAGTCCTCAAGGATCAATTGCGTCGTGCGCGACTCGGGAAGTGCGACGAGCAGTCCCGCTGAAACCAGCGCCAGTGCGATGTCGTCCAGCAGTTCAAGGTCGGTTTCGCGGTTGGCGACGCCGGGATTGATGATGACCATCCCGCGCCGTGTGCCTGCCCCGGTATCGGGCCGAATGATCGCGATGCGCAGAGCGGAATCCGACTTCCCTCTTTCAGATCCGCCTTGGCCGCCGCTGACGCTCCCAGAAATGCTGATCAGTTCGCGTTGCGCCATTGGCCAGTCATCATAGCGAAGGCGGCGGCACCGACGGATCGTTCGGGAATGGGTCTTGCAGGGCCGTGTCGTCCACCGAGAATCTCGTGCGGCCGGTGCGGAGCATCGCGCGGACGTACGGCACGCACATGGCGCATCGGGCCCCGCAGCCAAAGAGCGTACGAAGCGAATCCATGTCGCCGCCCTCGCGTTCGACATGCGCCTTCATTGCGATGAAGGTGACGTTCGCACACACGCATCGATCAACAGGCTGCTGTTCATGTGCGGTCATCGCGGGTCATACTTTGAATCGTCGTTGGAGAGAAAGCCGTTGCGCGGGTACGCCATGTATTGATCGAGCAGCGCGTTGGTCGCGAGATCGCCCCTACACGCCTCGCGCGTGGAGCCAACGTGGCCGTCAACGAACGCGATGTTGGTGCAACCACGATGGCGAAACGCTTGGCCGCCGGCGTAAACCGTGCTGAAGCCGACATGTTCGCTGTTGAGCGGCGCTCGCATGAACTTGTTGGCTCCGCCCTTCCAGCCGCCATCGCCGAACATCGCACATGTGCTTGCGCGATTGCAGGCGTGCGGTGGGACGCCTTTGCGCACGACGCTCCAGCCAACCTGCGGAAACGGCGCCTCGCCGCCGATGTAAGTGGTGTTGTAGTTGTAGCCGGTGTAGGTGTCGCCGCCGACAGTCGACGAGCGCTCGAAGTCCGGGCACTGCTGCACTTCGCCGGGATTGTTGACGTATCCCCAAAGCGATCCGGGCGCGAGCGCCCGCTGATCCATTGACGTCACCCAGTCCCACGCGACGTTGCAGAACGATCCCGATGCGTTGTCGTAACGGATGGCCAGCGGGAATGCGTCGTATTGTGCGGCGTATGACTGCGCGGCAGTGGCCATCTGCTTGAGATTCAACTGGCAACGCACCCTCCGGCTGCCGGCCCGCGCATTGGAAAGCGCGGGAGCCAGCAGGCCCAGAAGCAGCGCGATGACGCCGAGGACCGTCAGCACTTCGACGATGGTGAATCCCATCCGCCCGCCGGACGGCCGGTGTGTGCAGGTCATTCGTGAAATTGAAGCCATGCTCATACACCCCAGTTCGTGATCACCGCCAACAGATCGGCGACGTTGATCAGACCGTCGTTGTTGAAGTCGGCGGGTACGCCTCCGGGGATGGGCGGGCCCCAACTGGCGATGACGCCCAGCAGGTCCGCAACGTTGACGTGTCCATCAAGATTCACGTCGCCAGCCACCCGTGGCGAAACGTCGGCCACGGCATCCAGTTCCATGTTGTCCGGAGCCCCTGCCGGCAAGGAGATGCGCACGTACGAGATCGACGAAAGTCCGGTCGGGGCGATGTCGATGCCGCGACCACCGCCGCTGCCGCGATACAGCGATCGCACGCCGTCCACGGTCTGACCTTGGAAATGTGCAAGGGTCAGCAACGGATCAACCGGACGCGTGAAGTCCGTCAGTTGTGTGCCGGGCGATTCTGCATAGGCGCCGCCGTCGAGATATCCGCATGTGGGCATCAGGTCGTCGGCGGTCGCGCCGCTGACTGTGATCCAGTTGACGCCGTCGGCGCTCACCTCCACCACGCCGCCGTCATCGCCGAACACTCCGCCGACGACGGCGTTGGGCCAGTCGGCGTCGATGAACGCCACGTTGCCGAAGATCAGAAGGTCGATGCCGTACAGGTTGTTCGGATCGTTGGTGATCGGCTCATCGAAGCGGAGCGTGATGTGTCCGCCGGGCGAGATGGAGACGATCTCATCCGATCCGTAGGGACCGCTGAAAGGGCTGACGACCGATGGGAAGATACCTTCGCCGGTGAATCGCTCGGGCGAACCGAGCGCGACGGCCGGCGAGGTGTAACCGAACGAAGGCGATGGGCCGGAGTCGTAACTGATCACGGCGTCGGCGAACGGGTCGCTCGCCAACGCCGATGTGATCGATGCAAGGACGGCGCCAACGAACAGGGCAGAATGAGCGGGGGCCAGACGGATGGGGAACATGAGAGCCGGACCTTTCCATTCGTCGCCTGTGTCACGCCCATCGCATGCGCGATGGCCGTGACGCGGCTTCGAGTCGTGCGTTCCGATGCGCGCGGAACGGTTCCCAGCGGTCGCGACTCTCGGAGTTGCTCTCCAG
>CAZCGB010000227.1:0-5384 GCA_964498045.1 uncultured Isosphaeraceae bacterium | reverse complement strand
ACGGGGATCCTCGCCGAGACGACGATGACGATCTCGGAATTGCGGAATCTCGAAGTCGGCGACGTCATCATGACCGAGAAGCCCGCGAACGCGACCGTGACGCTGCTCACCGGCGGCCGGCCCAAGTTCTTCGCTGACATCGGTCAATACAAGGGACGGCGTGCGCTGAAAATCGTGCGACCGGTGAAGGCAGGCGAGCGGACATAAAATTCGTCCGGCGCAAGCCCGCTCAGGCGCCGTCCATCTCATCCACCTTCGGGCGCACGACCTTCTTGGCCAGGCCGATCTTCTCCAAGACGACGATGGCCCACCAGGTCATGTCAATCTCCCACCACTTCATGCCATGAGCTGCTGACCGCTGCTGGGCGTGATGATTGTTGTGCCAGCCTTCGCCGAACGACAGCAGCGCGACCCACCAGTTGTTGCGCGAGCCGTCGGTGGTGGTGAAGTTGCGATAGCCCCAGGTGTGGGCCGCGGAGTTCACGAACCACGTCACGTGATAGAGCACGACCGTGCGTACCGCGACGCCCCAGACCACCCAGCACGCGCCGCCAGTCCACGATCCCAGCGCGAGCCAGCCCAGGCAGAACAGGATTGCTGAGAGGATCAGTTGCGGCACGAAGAACCACGTGTCGAGCCAGGCGATGTACGGATCGCGCTGCAGGTCCTTGGTGAAGTCGAGCGGATCGTGGCCGTCGGTGTGGCGGTAGAAGCACCAGAGAATGTGCGACCAGGTGAAGCCATGCTCGGGTGAATGCGGATCGTGAGGGCCGTCGGAGTCGGAATGGTGAATGCGATGCGTGCCGATCCATTGCAGCGGCCCGCCCTGCATGCTCATCGTGCCGAGCGTGCACAGCGCGCGGTTCATGAACCGCGTGGTCTGAAAGCTCTTGTGCGTGAGCAGGCGGTGGTAGCCCAGGCACACGCCGATGCCGCCGACAAGGTAGAAACTCACAATCATCACCACCAGCCCGGACCAGTGAAAGAATATGGGCAGGACCGCCAGCATCGCCGTGCCGTGCATGATGACCATGCTCCAGATGTTGGCCCAGTGCCAGCGGTGGCCGATGGAATGCGGGCGGAGGATGTCGTCAGACGAGTTCGGCTGTGAGGGAATCGCGGCGGTTTGTACGCTGGTCATGGCGTGGTTTACGGACGGGACGGATGAAAATCTGTTGAATCGAAAGCCTAGCGCGCTTGAGCCGATCAGACCTGCATGCGTTGATGATGAAACTCACATTGTGCCGCTGCGGCAACGCGGTGACAGCCGCCCTGCTATCGGATATCACCCATGCGGCCCGGTAGAAACCGCCGCTTTGCGATTGCCGCGCCGATCGCCGATGCTGTTGAGGAGCATTCCGCCACGCGCGACTGCGAGCGATGAGCAACGTCGATGAACCCAACCTGAAGTTCCCGATCCCAGCCTCACCCCCCGACCGGCGGCCCGCACCGCCTTCAATGCGGAATCTGGGCCTCATCGCCGGTGGCGGGCGTCTTCCGCTGCTGGTGGCGCGCGGCATGATGGATGCGGGCAACCGTGTCGTCTGCGTCGGGCTGCGCGATCAATACGATCTGCAGTTGCCGCAGTTCTGCCATGAGTTCCGCACAGCGGGGCTGCTGCGCATCGGCAAGTGGTGCCGCATCCTGCGCAAGGCGAACGTGACCGAAGCGGTCATGGTCGGCCGCGTCGCAAAGAGCCGCATGCATGATCGCTGGCGGCTGTTCCGCCAGATCCCCGATTGGCGTGCCGCGGTATTGTGGTACCGGCATTTGAGGCACGATCGCCGCAACGCCGCCGTCCTGCGCGCGGTGGCGGAGGAACTTGATCGAAACGGAATCACGCTCATCGATTCGACCATGTACATCCCCGAGCAACTCGCCACCGAAGGGGTGATGACGCGCACGCAGCCAAGCGCGGCACAGCGGGCCGACATCGACTTCGGCTGGCCACTGCTGACGCAGACGGTTGAACTGGACATCGGCCAGTCAATCGCGGTGCGCGAGCGCGACGTCGTGGCGGTGGAGGCGGTGGAAGGCACAGACGCGATGATGGATCGGGCCGGCGAGTTGTGCGCGAAAACCAAGGGAGGATGGGTGTTGATGAAAACCGCCAAGCGCGATCACGACATGCGGGCCGATGTGCCCACGATCGGCCTGGGCACGATCGAACGAGCCGCGAGGCTCGGCTGCGGCTGCATCGCGCTGGGCGCGGGAAGAGTCATCATCATCGACAAGCCCGCGGTGCTGGCGGCGGCGGATGAGAAGCGGATTGCCATCATTGGTGTGCACAGCGTCTGATGAAGTGAGGAGAACGACAGTGCGACTGCGAAAAGTTCAGATTCAAGTCCTGACGATCGTGTTTGCGCTGATCGCGGCAAAGCCCGTCCATGGACAGGAACAGCCGCGCACGCCAGTCACTCCGGAGCGAACGCTGTACAAGGGGCGTCTCGCTTCGGTGGAATTCGTCATGAAGGTCGAGCCGAAGCGGCGCGTAATCAAATTGACATTTGTGGTCGATGCCGCATGGGCGATGGGGCCGTTCGATCAGGATTTCGGCCCACGAATGGCCCAGGTCGTCACGGACTGGCCGGCGGGCGATCTTTCCGGGCTTTCGTCAGCCAACTATGTTGAGACGATCAATTCGATGTTGCGCAATGATGTGCGGGTGGGCGACTCGTACATTGTGACCAGTCATCATCCCGGAGCCTACGGCCCGGAACTCCTCACCATCGAAGCGTCTACGCAGGCCAGTGACGAGAAGTTTCTCGCGGACAACCGCGAGTACATATTGAACAATCGCTGGTTCTACGACCGGATCGCGCTGCAGGCGAAGTTGATGCGGCTTGGCACCGTGCAGCAGGAGATTCGCCGGCTGGCCGCCGACCGGCAGGCTAAGGCCGTTGATGCTCGTGCCTCGTCATCGCTGAAACAACTGATCGATTCCAAAGCGGTTGCAGGCGAAGAGGAACGCAAGCGTTTCATACAGGAAGTCGCGGGCACGGTTTCCTCGTTGAAGGATGATCTCTCGCGCCTCAGCGACGCGCTTGAGCAGCAGTACATGTCTTATCGAATCGAGGATGCGGATCGAACGCTGGCGGATTTGAAGGCGTTCACATTCAGTGCAACGCCTTGACATGCTCTCCCAACCGTTCGTCTCTCGTGCCGGCCTGAAACTCGATCACGCCTTGCGAGAGTTCAATCTCGACGTGACCGGCTTCGTCTGCGCCGACTTCGGCTGCAACGCCGGCGGGTTCACCGACTGCCTGCTGCAGCGCGGGGCGGCTAAAGTGTTCGCCATCGACACCGGCTACGGCGCGCTGGCGTGGAAACTGCGAAACGATTCGCGCGTGGTGGTGATGGAACGCACCAATGCGCTGCATGCGGCTCCGCCACAGGAATCGATGGACCTGGTCGTCATTGACATGGCGTGGACGCCGCAACGATTGGCGATTCCCGCGGCCTTGAAGTGGCTGAAGCCCGGCGGCGGGGGCCAGATCGTTTCGCTTGTGAAGCCGCACTACGAATTGGATGACGGTGAGAAGAAGTCGCTGCTGCACGCTGGCCGGCTCGATCAGGTCGAAGCCGAGCGCGTGCTGCGGCGAGTGATCGAACACATGCCGAGATGGGGAGCGGAAGTGATCGCGCACACGAAGTCACCGCTCACCGGCGGCAAGAGTTCGCGCAAGGCAGGCGGCGCGGGGAATGTTGAGTTTCTCGTGCTGGCGCGAGATGCGATTCGAAAATAGCCGCGACGCAACGCGTCGCGCCGTGCATGCGTTGCTGATGAATGGTCACGATCACTCTGAACGCGGCGCGATGCGTTGCATCGCGGCTAATGCGATTCGCGATCGCCGAATCCCGGCCGCGCCGTCGCAATCCATGCTGCGCAAAGAAACACGATGAACGCGATGAGGAACAACCAGCCCAGGCGGTTCCACAGTTCCGCCGCCCGCGCCACGTCGCCGGCCTCCACCGCCCTTCGCAGAGCGATCGACGTCAACCGCGCGCCGATGTGCAGTCCCGGAATCGTCAGCAACAGGATGATCATGAGCGCGCGGAACCAGCCCTGGCCGCGCAGCGCGGCGCGTCGTCGCCACCACAGCATGCTTCCCACCGGCACGAGGATGCCGATGCCCGCGAAAACGCAGCTGTAGAACACCGCGCGCATTGCGGTGATGAGCACGTGCCACTCGCCGAGATTCGCCGGCTGCGCGCCCAGGCCCCACATCGCGCAGAGCGCGCCGAGCCCGCCCAGCACGCCCGCCAGCCCCAGCGCGCGCAGCAGCCGCAGCCATTGGTCGAGGCGTGAAAAACCAGCGTTGGTGGCGGCCGCTTCCTGCATGCGGCGAGTGTAGCGAAAAATCTTCAAAACGCAGCCGAATCACAGCACCGAGCGATCGTCCAAAGCGAGGAAGAGAACAGCGATTTCGCCTAGAATAAGCGCTTTGATTTTGACGCGATGGCTGTGGAGAACTGATGGCAGACACACCGACAATCGTCCCGCCCCCGCCCCCGCCCCCCCCGTCGCAAGCTGACTCTGGCGGAGCCGGCGCGCCTGACCCATCGCGCGTCGTCGATCAGCAGATCGAACGCGAACTGCACGATTCGTACCTCACGTACGCGATGTCCACCATCATGGACCGCGCGCTGCCCGACGTGCGCGACGGCCTGAAGCCTTCGCAGCGACGCATCCTCGTCGCGATGAACGACCTCAACCTTTCGCCCGGGCGCAAGCACATCAAGTGCGCCAAGATCGCCGGCGACACCAGCGGCAACTACCACCCCCACGGTGAAGGCGTGATCTACCCGACGCTGGTGGGGCTGGCCCAGAAGTGGAAGATGCGCGTGCCGCTCGTCGACCCCCAGGGCAACTTCGGGTCGATCGACGGCGACCCGCCCGCGGCGATGCGTTACACCGAGGCCCGCATGACCCACGCGAGCGTGGACATGATGGAGGACCTCGACAAAGACACGGTCGACGTGCAGCCGAACTACGACGACCGGCTCACGGAACCGACGGTGCTTCCGGGCAAGTTTCCCAACCTGCTGATCAACGGGGGCATGGGCATCGCGGTGGGCATGGCGACGAGCCTGCCGCCCCACAACCCGGGTGAGATTCTCGATGCGATCACGCGCGTGATCGATGATCCCGCCATCTCGCTGCGCGACCTGATGACCGATGAGCCGGCGGAGGGCGGCAAGCCCGGGCGCCTGGGCGTCAAGGGTCCGGACTTCCCCACCGGGGGCGTGATCCGAGGCCGCTCGGGCATTGTCGAGGCCTACTCGACGGGGCGCGGGCGCGTGACGGTGCGGGGCGTGTGCCACGTGGAGGACCTGGCGAACGGACGCCAGCAGATCGTCATTGACCAGATTCCGTATGCGCT
>CAZCGB010000226.1:0-5388 GCA_964498045.1 uncultured Isosphaeraceae bacterium | reverse complement strand
CAATCACTGCCTCATCGCCGCCGGGTTCGACCGCTGTTTCCATCAATGTCCGGGCGACGCACGCACGCAGATCAGAAGGCACATCGACGGCGGTCATGTTTCGCGCCACCGCGTCGCGCAAACCCAACTCATTCTGCAATCGACGCCGCGGTCCCGCTTCGCCTCCCGCCAATGCCGCATTCACGCGATCTTGCTCAGCCGCGCTCAATTCGCCGTCGGCAAGCAGACGCAGCGTTTGCGCGTCGAGCGGGCGATCGGGCTGTGCATTGGCGTTTTCAGACATGCGTGCGGAATTCGTTGGGGAATCAGGAATGCGATTGGTCAGGGTAGGTTTGCCCTTCACACGCTAACCACTGGGCAGCCGTCTTTCTTCTGCTAAATCGGTCAAATCCTGCGCGAGAATCCCTCGCGCCCGGTGCAACCGGCTCATGACCGTACCCATGGGGATGTCCTGAATGTCGGCGATCTCCCGGTACTTCATGCCTTCCACCCCCCAAAGCAGCAGCACGGACCGATATTCCGGCTTGAGCCGGTCGATTGACCGTTTCAGCCGCTCATCCACGTGTTCCCAGTCCAAGTCGGCCAGATTCCACGCCGGTTCAGGCTCATCTGGTGCGGGGCCGCCGGCCTCGACCATCGACTGGCCGTCGTTCATGCCGGTTTCGCGTTTGGCCTTCCCCACGCGTGTGTAGAAGACGTTGTGCAGGATCTTGAACAGCCACGCCCGCATGCCCCCGCCGGTTTCCGCGAAGCGATCGGACGCCCGAATCGCCTTGACGTAGGTTTCCTGCACCAGGTCAGCAGCTTCCTCCGGGCGGCGCGACAACTGCAGCGCCATGCGATACACGGCGTCGAGATGCTCTGTGGCGAGTTGGTCGAACTTGGCGCGTTCCAAGGAGGCGACGTCCTGAGCGTCGCATGCCATCTTCCACGGAATGGAACGGATTGTCGAGCGGCCCACCTCGGTGCGACCCCTTGATTCGTGCGATCGAAGTCGGCCGTACAATCGCCGCAACATGCCGGCTCAAACCGACAACACGCGGTACATCACGACGCCCATTTTCTATGTCAACGACCGGCCGCACATCGGTCACCTCTACACCAGCGCACTCTGTGACGTGTGGGCGCGTTACGAGCGACTCTCCGGGCGCGACACGTTCTTCCTCTCCGGCACCGATGAGCATGGCGTGAAGGTCGAAAAAGCCGCTCTCGCGCGCGGAATCACCCCCAAGGCCCTGGCCGACGAGAACTCCGCCGAATTCCGCAAAGCCCTCGCCGAATTCCGCATCACCAACGACCACTTCATCCGCACCACCGATCTGGAACACGAAAAACAGGTACAGGCCTTCGTCGCCACGCTCCTCCAGCGAGGCGACATCTACCTCGGCGAGTTCGAAGGCTGGTACGACGAAGGCCAGGAGGAGTACCACACCGAGACCAAGGCCAAGGAACTCAACTACATCTCGCCCATTTCGAAAAAACCGCTCACGCGCGCGAAAGAGAACAACTTCTATTTCCGCCTGAGCAAGTTTCAGAAGCCGCTGGAAGAGTTCTTCGCCGTCAATCCGAAGTTCGTGCAGCCCGACGCCCGCCGCAATGAGGTGCTCGGCCGCCTGCGCGAAGGCCTGCAGGACGTCCCCATCAGCCGCACGAACTTCACCTGGGGCATTCCCATGCCCAACGATCCCAAGCACGTCATCTACGTGTGGATCGACGCGCTGTTCAACTACATCACCGCACTGGGACTGGGCGAGCCCCCCCACAATCCCGGTCGTGAAGCGCGACAGCGCTATTGGCCCGCCACGTACCACATCATCGGCAAGGAAATCCTCTGGTTCCACGCCGTGATCTGGCCGGCGATTCTGATGGCCCTCGAATTGCCGCTGCCGCGCTGCATTTACGCGCACTCGTTCTGGATCAGCGAAGGTCAGAAGATGTCGAAGTCGCTCGGCAACTTCATCGACCTCGAAGCCATCAACCGCTACGTACAGACCTACGGCCTGGACGCCTGGCGCTGGTACCTCATCACGCAAGGTCCGCTCGGCGCGACCGACGCCAACTTCGCCGCCCAGCAGTTTCACGATGTCTATCACAGCGATCTGGTGAACACCGTCGGCAACTGCGCCAGCCGCGTCACCGCGATGATCGGCAAGTATTTCGACGGCATCGTGCCCGCGACCAGCGATCAGCCAGGCTCCGGCCCGGCGACTTCAGTCGCCAGCGGCATCGCAGGCTTCGACCTTCCCGGCGCGGCGAAGCTCGCCGTCGCACAAACCACGGAGGCGATGGAGTTGTTTGACCTGTCGACCGCCACAGCTTCCGCCATCGGCCTGCTGCGCAAGGTCGATGCGTTCATCAACGCCACCGAGCCGTTCAAGGTCGCCAAGGACCCCAACCGCAAGGACGAACTGGCGACGATTCTGTATCAGTGTGCCGAGAGCGTGCGCATCGCGAGCCTGCTGCTCGAGCCGATCCTGTGCGTGAAGATGCCGGAGTTGTGGACGGCGCTGGGCGTGAGCGGGCCGACCACCGAAACGCCGCTGGCGAAACTCGCCGCCTGGGGCGGGCTGAAACCGGGCACGAAGGTGCAGAAGGTCGCGCTGTATCCGCGCGTGGAGAAGCCGCCTACAGCAGGTGGATCCATTTGAGATTTGAGATCGCGAAGAAGCACACTTGATTCGTGCATCCAGCGCGCCACGGACGCCCTCCACTCTTCGACCTTTCGATGTTTTGACGTTTGACGTTTCGACTTTTGCCCTCACACCCACACCTGGCAGATGAGCGCCGGTTCCTTCAACTTGCCGGTCATCGTGCCGATGCTGCTGGAGACGAACTTCACCTCATACTGCGGGTGGGCGTCGAGCCACTCGTTGACCGCCTGATCCATGTACGTCAGCGCGTCTTCGGTCAACTTGCAGTGAAAAGTCTTGACGTGAATCGCGCCCGAGCCGGTGGTGTTGGGCGTGCGTGACCACTGTTCTTCGTGCCGCTTGTCCTGGCCGAACATGCGGATCTTCGAGCCGGCGGTCCCCGGCGCGGGAGTCGGCGCGCTCGGTTCCGCGGCGTTCAATTGCACGGGAGCATCCTGCGGCGCAGTTGGCGACGGTGCGGCTGACGCGGCGGATGCGGGCGCGCCAAAACTGATGCCCGGCCGGGAATGCTGAATCTTGGATGCGCCGGCTGGCGAGATCGCCGGGGCCGCCGGACGAGGTTGATTCGCCGATTGCTGTTGCGTTGGCTGTGGCGGCTGCGGGGCGTTTGGTTGCATGCACAAGACTCCTGCGAGCGAGTTCTTCAGCGACACGTGTCAACGCTCGGCCGCGTCAGGTGAAATCCGCACACTCGACGTTTCGCCGGTCAACACACGACACCTTCCACTGATCGACATCCTGCATGGGTGACAGTCTAAACCAACCGGGGTTGATTGCGCAGCGAGGATCGGCATCCCAATGCAGAAGAATCTGCAGATCGGAAGGCTTCGCGGCCGCATCGACACGCACGATTCGGGCCGCGGCCACGCGTTTCACATTGCCGCGATCGCCATTGATGGGACCCTCATATTCGAGATACAGGCGGCGATGTGCGGGGAGCCGCTCAATCGTGATCTCCTCTTGAACCGCGAGCTGATCCGGCCGCGTTCCGCAGCGAAAACACACCAGTGAACGATCGCTTGGATCAACGATTTCCTCGCGCACATCGCATGCTGGAACGGATTCGAGCAGCCAGTCAAAGTGCGAAGAACCATCCGGGAGCGTGTGCAGCAGAATCACGCTGCGTCCCCCCGGCAGCAACTGCGCCGTGCGATGGTGATCTCCAGATGAAGCGGCAGACGGAGGCATTGTGTGACTCGTCCTTGCGGCGCGGGGATGAAACCGACATTCGCGTTCCGGGGACCCTGTCTGCGCACTGGGCAGCGCAACTGTATCATGCCCGCTTCGCCACGCCGCGTAGGAATGCGGCAGGCCTGTCTGACGGGAACGTGACCGGAGATGTGACCATGCTGGATGCGACGCGGACGAATCAGGCCCGATTTTCCTTCTTCACCCACAGCGCAGCGGCGCTGACGCTTGCGGCGTGCGCGCTGCTGACGGGCTGCGGGCAGCAGCAGCGGCCGGTGGATGCGATCCGCACCTCGGCTGAGCAGCGCTATCGCGTCGGCGATTACGCCGGTGCGCGGGACGATTACGCTGAGATCGTCGCCAAATACCCCGGCAACTGGCAGGATCAATACAAGATGGGGCTCTGCATGATCGAGACGCAGCAATACGCCCGCGCCCGGCAGGCCCTGCAGACGGCGTACACGCTCAAGCCCAGCCAGGAGGTCGCCGACGGTCTGGCGCAGGCGATGTTCATGCAGAAGGACGAAAGCCAGCTCTTCGCGTTCCTGCGCCAGCGCGCCTCGGAGACCCGCTCGACGGCGGCGTATCTGCAGCTCGGCCATTATGCGATGGAGCTGAACGATCCCGACTCGGCGAAAGTGGCGTTCGACACGGCCATTGAAGTGGACAAGGGCAAGACCACCGAGCCGTACATCGAGGCCGCGAAGCTGGCCGAGCGTCTGGGCCACCTCGACATCGCGATCGACCGGCTGCGTCAGGCGTACGGAATCAACCCCTACGACACGCGCGTGCACGAGATGCTGCGAAAGCTTGGCGAAGATCCGAACAAGATCAAGCCGTTGCCGCCCGGCCGCGACATCGCCAAGTGACGCGCGCAACACGCCGGATCTGACGTCAGGAAGACCCGGGTTGACGGGCTGGACCATCGCAAAATTGGAACCCCGCGGAGCGGATTCTGCTTTATGCTTCAGCGGTGGCCGACCAGTCCTCCCTGCTTTCGCGACTTTCGGAACTGAACGATCCGGTTCGACTGCGCATCCTGCGCTTGCTTGAGCGCGAGGAGCTCAGCGTGGGCGAACTGGCGCGGGCTCTGCAGTTGCCGCAATCGACGGTGAGCCGGCATCTGAAGCTGCTGCACGACGGCGGCTGGGCGATCAAGCGCAGCGAGGGCACGGCTAGCCTGTACCGCGTGGTGGAAGTTTCGCTTGCTGAGGCGTCGCGCGAGCTGTGGACGCTGGCCCGCAAGCAGCTGCAGGCTGATCCGACGCCGACGTTCTCGCAGGATGACGCGCGGCTCGCCGGAGTGCTGGCCGAGCGCGCCACCGACAGCCGGAGCTTCTTCGGCCGGGTCGCGGGCGAATGGGATCATGTGCGGCACGACCTCTTCGGGGACCGGTTCACCGCCGAGGCGATGCTGGCGCTGATTGATCCCGAGTGGGTCATCGCCGACATCGGCTGCGGCACGGGAAACGCGTCGGAGCAGCTTTCGCCGCACGTGAAGAAGGTCATCGCCATCGACCGCGAGCCGGCCATGCTGGAGTCGGCCCGC
>CAZCGB010000225.1:0-5446 GCA_964498045.1 uncultured Isosphaeraceae bacterium | reverse complement strand
GGCGATGCCGAAGATGCCTGTCGATCAGACGACAATTGGCGACATCACGCAGTACCTCATGTCGATGGGCGGGCCGATCAGCGCTTCAACAGAGACGCCCAACGCCGATCTCGCCAACACCGGACTCGTCGCTTATCACACCGTCGGCTGCTTCGCCTGTCACGGTCCGCTGGAGCGCATCGACTTGCTGCCGGGAGGCCACCCCGCCAGCTCGCTGCAGTCGCTCAAGACCTATGAGTCGATGGGTCGTCCATCGCAGAAGTGGACCGCGAAAACACTGGCGGAGTTTCTGCGCGACCCCGTGTCGCATTGGCCGTCGGGTCGCATGCCGTCAATGAATCTTGAGCCGATCGAAGCGGAGGCGATCTCGGCGTATCTGATTGCGCGCGATCTTCGTGAACCCGCGATTTCGGGTGAGAAGTCGTTTCCTCTTGATCCGGCGCGGGTCGAGAAAGGCCGTGTGAGTTTCGCGGCAGCGGGGTGCGGAAACTGCCACACACTGGGACCCGATCGTCCTGCGGTCACCTCGACGCTCGTCGCTCGCTCGCTGGAATCGCTTTCCGCCGACAGTGCGCTTGACGCCGCCGGCTGCATGGCGGAGCAGCCCGACGCCGGGTCGCCGCATTTCACCATGAATGACGCGCAGCGTCGGGCGATCAGCGAGTTCCTGAAATCGCTGCGGGATCGAAAGACGACGAATGTGCCGCTGGATCACCTTGCGTTGACGTTCAATCGACTGAACTGCACCGCATGCCACGTCTTCAACGGCGATCGCGGCCCCGAGGCATACATCGCGCAGTACTTCAGCGCGATTGAAGAGGCTGATCTGGGTGATGAGGGCCGCGTGCCGCCGAATCTCTCCGATGTCGGCGGCAAGCTGAACCCGCAGTGGATGCACGACGTGCTGACCGCCGGCGGACGGGCCCGGCCGTACCTCGGCGCGCGCATGCCGCAATTCGGCGAGAAGAACGTCGATGCGCTGCCGTCCAAATTCGCCGCCGCTTCAGGAGTCTGGCCCGTCCCCGACCAGGGGCCGGCGCTTCCCAGCGACTACGGCGAAATCGGCAGACAACTTGTGGGTGCCAAGGCCATGAATTGCATCCAGTGCCACATTGTCGCCGGCCGCGCGTCGACAGGCACACCCGGACCCGACCTTGCACAGATGGCGGAGCGCCTGCGCTACGACGCGTTCAGTCGCTGGATTCATGATCCCAAACTCACCCGGCCGGGCACGCGCATGCCATCGTTCTTCGTCAACGGCATGTCGGGCTTCACCGATCTGCTGGGGGGCGACGCTGACAAACAAGTCGACGCGATCTGGGGGTATCTCTCGCTCGGCGAATTCATGCCGCTGCCCGATGGCCTGGTCGATCCGTCGAGTCTGACGTTGCAGGTGAAGAATGAACCGGTGATCTTCCGGAGCTTCATCAAAGGTGCGGGCGTGCGCGCCATCGCGGTGGGCTATCCGGAGCAGATTCACCTGGCGTTCGATGCTGACAAGTGCCGGCTTTCTGAGGTGTGGGAAGGCGATTTCATCAACGCTGCAGGCGCGTGGGCCAATCGCGGCGGAACGGAGACCAATCCAAAGGCGGCAGCGGTGAGGTGGATCGCGCCGAAGGAACCGCTGTTTGTCAGCGCATCGGTCGCAGGCGGAAGTTCGAGCGAATGCGTCGCCAGATTCCGCGGTTACAAGCTCGATGAGCGTCGCCGACCGACGTTCATGTACGAACTTCGCGCGGGTGACATCGAGATTCTTCTGAGCGAGCAGCCAGTGCCTGCGCGCGTTGAAGGCCGCGCGATGTTGACGCAGCGATTCACGCTTGAAGGACCGAAGGGCGCCAAGTTGATTGTGGCGCCCGGTAAGCGAGCGGCAAAGGGCCTGAGCGGCGACGCCAGCGACGGAGCGGCCAGCATCACGCTGGACGATCAGGGCAAAGCGGCATTTGAACTGGAGGTGACCTGGTGAAACGGCTCTTCATTGCCGCGGTGGTTTCAGTTTTAATCGTGCCGCAGGCCTTCGGCCAGGACGCGTCGCCTGTGGATTTCAAGTACGTCAAGAAGGACACGCGTGAAGCCAGCCGCGATGCGACGCTTGCCCAATACATGCCGGTGCTGCAATGGGGGCCTTGGTACATCGCGGCGCCATTCGATGACAGCGACTTCGTCAAACACAACGTGGTGTATCCGCCGGAACTTGGAATCGATCTTGCCGCCACATATCCGGGCAAGAATGGCACGAGCGTCAAGTGGAAGCAGCTTGCCCAGACGGATTGGAGCAAGATCAAGATCGACACGTTCAACAACGCCGCGCTCGACAATTTCGCCATCGCGTATGTGTATCGCGAGGCGATCGCTGAGAGCGACGGCGTGTGGAACATCAAAGCCGGCAGTGATGACGGCCTGAAGGTGTGGTTCAACGGGCGGCTGTACATCGACGCCGACGTGCCGCGCGGGCTTGATCCTGAGTCGCATTCCATCGCGCTTCCAGTGAAGAAGGGCAAGAACGTCCTGTTGGCAAAAGTCACGCAGGGGCAGGGCGACTGGGAGTTTCAGATTCAGCCGCGCATCGATCCGCAGATCGCAGCGAGGCTCGATTATCACCTCAATCTTGATTTCCCCCTGACACCCGAAGCGAAGTACTACAGGCTGCTTTCGTTCTTCGAGCCCAGCGACGTGGTGCTGGAAGTGGGGGGGCTGTGCGTGATGGATGACGGCCGACCCGCTGTCGCCACGCGCCGCGGCGAGATCTGGATCATCGACAACGCCTACGAAGACCCGCCAGTGAATCAGAAGTTCAAACTGTTCGCTTCCGGCCTGCACGAGCCGCTTGGATTGCAATGGCGAGACGGATCGTTGTGGACGGTGCAGCGCGGCGAACTCACGCGCTTGACGGACCTCGATCACGATGACCATGCCGACGTCTTTGAAACCGTCAGCGACCAATGGGGCGTCAGCGGCAACTATCACGAGTTCGCGTTCGGGCCGAAATTCGATGGCCAGGGTCGCATCTGGGTCAGCCTCAACGTCGGGTTCTGCGGCGGACTCGGCAAATCCGTCGTGCCGTGGCGCGGCTGGGCGCTCATCGTCGATCCGAAAGACGGCTCGCTTACGCCGATTTGCGGCGGATTGCGTTCGCCCAACGGCCTTGGCACAAACGCCGACGGAGAGATGTTCTACACTGACAACCAGGGCGACTGGGTCGGCACCAACAAACTCGCGCATCTCACGCCCGGCAGCTGGCACGGCCACCCCGCTGGCGACCGCTGGTATGAGAAGGCCGGCATGCCCAAACCGCAGGGAGAAAGAAGTTTCAAGCAGCCGGCCATTTGGTTCCCGTACGACCGCATGGGCCGCAGTGCCAGCGACATCCTCTGCGATCAGACCGGCGGCAAGTTCGGGCCGTTCAAGGATCAGCTCTTCGTCGGTGATCAGTACAGTGCGCTGATCAACCGCGTCTTCTTGGAGAAAGTGAACGGCGAATATCAGGGCGCGTGCTTCCCGTTCCGCTCAGGCCTTGATTGCGGCGTCAATCGTCTCGCCTTCGGACCCGATGGCAGCATGTTCGTCGGCATGACCAACCGTGGATGGTGGTCCATCGGCAACCGCCCGTACGGCGTGCAGCGGCTGGTGTGGACCGGCGTCACGCCGTTCGAGGTGCTGGAGATGAAGGCCCAGCCCGACGGCTTCACGCTCACCTTCACGCAGCCGGTCGATCCGAAGACCGCGGGCGATGTGAAGAGTTACAGCATGAACAGTTTCACGCATGAACGCTGGGAAAAGTACGGCTCGCCCGAAATCGACAGGCAGGATTGCGCGATTGCTGCGGCGGAAGTCGCTGCCGACGGGCTCTCCGTCCGGCTCAAAGTGACCGGCCTGCGCACGCCTTTCGTGCATGAACTCGACTTGAACGGAGTGCGAAACGCGCAGGGCGAGCCGCTCCTGCACCCGGTGGCGCATTACACGTTGAACGCGATTCCCAAGTGACCTCCGTGGCGAATTCCAGTGGCAAGAGACGCCAAGAAGCACATCGTTGAACTCCGCGACCTGCTCGACAAGGCGAACCGCGCGTACTACGTCGATGCGCAGCCGCTCATGTCGGACCGCGACTATGACCTGCGGATGAAGGAGCTCATCGCGCTGGAGGCGGCGCACCCGGAGATGCGCGATCCCAATTCACCCACACAACGCATCGGCGATGAACCCGTCGATTCGTTCCGCACCGTGAAGCATACGGTGCCGATGACCTCGATCGACAACACCTACAGCATTGAGGACTTGCGGGCATGGCACGACCGGGTGATGAGGGGGCTGGGAATTGAATCGCCGGGCGACGACGGGCTGTTCGCGCGAAACCGCAAACGTAACGATGAGCCCGCCGTGCGGTTTGTGTGCGATCCGAAGATCGATGGCATCGCCATCAATTTGCGATACGAAGACGGCCAACTCGTTTCTGCCGTCACCCGCGGGGACGGCGAGAAGGGCGACGACGTCACGCCACAGGTGCGCACCGTCCGCGCCATTCCGTTGCGATTGAACAGCGACAGCAAGATGTTGCCCGACGTGCTGGAGGTCCGCGGCGAAATCTACATGCCCAATGTCGAGTTCGAGCGCGTGAACAGGGAGCGCGAAGCTGCCGGCGATCCGATCTTTGCCAACGCCCGCAATTCCACGGCTGGCACGCTGAAGAATCTTGACCCGAAGGTCGCTGCGGCGCGCAAACTCAGTTTCACGGCGCACGGCAAAGGCGAGGTCGTCGGCGGCCGGATCGACAAGATCGATTCATTCTGGGAGTTCTGCGCCGCCATCAAGGCCTTCGGCATCCCCAACAATCCGATATCGAAACGCTGCGACTCCATTGACGACGTCGTCGCCGACGTCGAGGCGTTCCAGTCAAAACGTCCGACGCTGCCGTACGGCGTCGACGGAATGGTCATTCGCGTCGATTCCTTCGCGCAGCAGCAGAAGCTCGGTTCCACCAGCAAGGCCCCGCGATGGGCCATCGCCTTCAAGTACCCGGCCGAGCAGGGCGTGACGGTGCTGGAGAAGGTGGATTGGCAGGTGGGCAAGAACGGCACGCTGACGCCGCGCGCCACGATGAAGCCTGTGTTCCTCGCCGGCACGACGGTCAGCCACGCCACGCTGCACAACATCGAGGAGATCCATCGCAAGGACATCCGCGTCGGCGACACGGTGATCATCGAGAAGGCCGGCGAAATCATTCCGCAGGTGGTGAGCGTCGTGCTGGAGAAGCGACCCAAGTCGGCCAAAGTGATGGAACCGCCAGCGAAGTGCCCGGCGTGCGGCGGCGCGGTGGAGCAGGAAGGCCCGAAGCTCTTCTGCACGAATCCGGAATGCCCCGCCCAGTTTCGGGAGAAATTGAAATGGTTCGTCGGCCGCGGGCAGATGGACATTGACGGCCTGGGCGAGAAGCTCGTCGATCAACTTG
>CAZCGB010000224.1:0-5495 GCA_964498045.1 uncultured Isosphaeraceae bacterium | reverse complement strand
GCATGGCGACGACCGCCTGGAGGCGGTGAGCGGCACAAGCGTTCAGGCCGGCCAGGGCGTGGGGGGAGGCGGCGGCGGACGCATCATGCGCACGCAATATCAGTACACCGCCTATCCGCTGTCGCGCAATGGAAAGGTCTTGGGCGCGCCCACGCGCACGCCGCCGCTGCCCGAACGCGTGCAGACGATGACCGCCATCGACGGCTGGCTGCTGTTTTCCACGCTCACCGACACGCTGGCTGTGCCGATGAGCGGCAAATGACGCCGAACCAGATCACGATCACGCACGCCTTCCGCCCGGTCGCTGACCGATCGGCGTTTGCCCGGTATCCTTTGGTGCATGGCGTCGGATTTGACCAGGCCTGATGACGACGGACACGGCGAGAGCGGCGCGATCGCGCCCGGCGATGCCGCGTTCGCGCGCATGGCCGCAGAGCTCGCTGCGCTGGGCGCGGAGACGCGCGGCGCCAGGCAGGTGAAGAAGGTCATGCCCTGGGTGGTCTCGGCGTTGCTGCACATCGCCATCATCGTGCTCGCGCTCCTGATCACCTGGACCGTCAGCCTCATTCCGCAGAAGGAGGAGGCGGTGCTCATCGTCGCCGACTTCAACGCGCTGAACTACACGCCGGTGGTCGGCACCGACGCCGCCGAGACCGTCGTGACCGGCCCGGTGGTGAAGGACAACGCGCCGATGGGCGCGCAGAACGTCATCGAAGAGCAGCTGCGCTCGCTCGAAGGCGATCCCATGAACAGCGTCTCGGGCATGATCGGCCCGGGCTCGAGCAAAGGCGGCGGATCGACCCTTTCGGGCTTCGCGCCCAAGGCCGGGCCGACCGTCGTGCGCTTCGCGGGCACGGCCGGCTCCAACGCCCGCACCATCGTTTACGTGATCGACGCCTCAGGTTCGATGATCTCGCACATTCAGATCGTGGTTGATGAGCTCGCCCGCTCGCTGGCGGGATTGAACGCCAAGCAGTCGTTCAGCGTGATCTTCTTTCAGAAGAACGACGCCCTGGCGGTGCCGCCCGCGAACCAGCTGTTGCCGGCGACCGACGGCGAGAAGACCAAGGCGCTGCAGTGGATCCGCGACAACATCGTGCCGCAGGGACGCTCCAATCCGCTCGCCGCGCTCGAGCTCGCGCTCAAGCACAAGCCCGACGTGATCTTCGTGCTCTCCGAGAACATCACCGGCTCGGGCGAGTTCGAGATCGACCAGCAGGACCTGCTGGCGAGACTCAACGAGTTGAATCCGGTGGATGCAGCCATCGGCAAGCGCCGCACGCAGATCAACTGCATCCAGTTCCTCGATCCCGATCCGATCGACACGCTCAAAATCATTGCGCAGCAGCACGGCGGCGCGAACGGCTACAAGTTCATGTCGCGCGATGAGCTGGGATTGGGGGGACAATGACAAACGTCAAAACGTCGAAAGGTCAAAACGAACAAATTCGCAATTCTCAGCCAAGGAATTTGTTCGTTTTGACGTTTCGATGTTTTCTCGTTTCGGCGTTGTTGTTCGCATCACACGCTGCCGCCGACACCATCACCTTCACCGGCACCGGCATCGCCATGCGCGGCTGCAAGGTCCAGGCCGTGCAGGGCGGGCAGGTCTCCTACACCGATCCCAACGGCCAGAGGCAGCGGCGTCCACTGGAGCAGATCGAGGCGATCGGCTTCGACGGCCTGCCGCAGCTCGATCAGGCCGAGACCGCCCTCGCCGACCAGCATCTTGAAGAGGCCGTCTGGCCGTTGCTTCGCGCGCTGCTGGCTGCGCAATCAGATTTGCAGCGCGTGTGGATTCACATGCGGCTCTCGCAGGTGCATGATCTGCGCGGCGAGTACGTGCAGGCCGCCGGTCACGCCGCCGAGGTGTTCGCGCTCAGCGATGATGTGGCGTGGAAGTCGCTTCGACCGGTTTCGCCGGTGAACACGCCGACGTTCGCCGCTGCGAGCGAAGCACTGGAGAGCCTGCAGTCGGCGGCGCGGAAGGTGAAGTCGGCGGAGCTGCAGCGCGAGATCGAGACCATGACGCGCCTGGTGCAGGGCGTGCAGAGCAAGCTCGCCGCGACGTATGCCGGCCCCGCCATCGAGCGCGGCAGCACGATCTCGGGCTTCGCGCGGGCCGACATCGCCGCCAACGACAAGCAGCCGCCCGCCGGCGCATCGGGCGCCGTCACCGCCGCCGCACCGCCGCCAAGCGCCACCAGGCCCGTCGGCGCGCCCGCGGCGAACACGCCGGTCGTTCGTGATGAGGATTCATCCGACCCGCGCTCGGCGGGGGCGATCGATCGGCTGCTTGCCGCGAACCGCGCGGCTGAAGCCGTCACGCTCTGCCAGGAGATCGAGAAGAACCCCGGCGAGCGCGACCTCGCCCGCTTCCTCTATCAATATGGCAAGGCGCTCTCGCTCGCCGGCCGCAAAAGCGAGGCGGCGGTGATGCTCACGCGCTGCGCGGTGCTGTACGGCGATTCGCCCGATGCGGGGCCGGCCCTGATCGAGACGGCGGTCATCTATCGCGATGAGTTTCACAAGCCGGATGTCGGCCGCCGCCTGCTGGAAACCGTCATCGCGCAGAGCGAAGCCGACGCGCAGTCGCCGGCCGCGAACCTGGCGCGGGAACTGCTCAACACCTGGCCGCGGAATTGAACCCCCAACTCACGAACTGTTCGAGCGCCAGTGTCCAAGACCTGTGCGGAAGTCGCCGGAGCCCAAAGGAACCATCATGCGAATTCGGATGAGATGGCTGATTACCGCTGTCACGATCGTGAGCATCGCGCTCTTCACTCGCATGTCGCTGGCGCAGGCCGGCGATGGCGGCGGCGGCGCGGCTCCCGCGGTCGAGCAGGAGAGCTTCTTCGGCGCGTTCTTCGTATCCAAGGCCGTGCACGCCAACGGCGAGTCGTCCATCGACATCGTCGGCAGCCTCATGCTGTGGATCCTGCTGATCCTCTCGGCGGTCAACATCGGCATGATCGGCTACCTGGCGCTCAACAACCAGCGCAAGAGCATCATTCCCGACGGCGTCGTCGCGGAAGTGCGGCGGCAACTGACGGCCGGCGAATACAAGCAGGCGCTCGAGCTCACACGCAACGACGAAAGCTTCTTCAGCAAGGTTCTGCACGCAGGACTCGCCGCCTCGCCGCAGGGCCTGGCCGCGTCGTCGCACGCGATGGAGCAGACCAGCGACATGCTCATCACCGCGCGCATGCGCCCCATCGACTTCCTGTACATGCTCGGCCAGGTCAGCCCCATGATGGGCCTCTTGGGCACGGTGTACGGCATCATCTTCGCCTTCCGCGTATTCGTGTCGATGGGCGGCAACGCCAGCCCCGCGCTGCTCGCCGGTGGCATCGGCACGGCGCTGGTCGCCACCTTCTGGGGCCTGATCGTCGCCATCCCCGCCCTCGGCGGCTACGCCGTGCTGCGCGGCAAGGTCGACGCGCTGACGATGGAAGCCGCCCACGTCGCCGAGGAGATCTTCGCCCAGTTCCGCGCCCGCCCCGCCGGCCCCGGGCCATCGCCCAAGCCCGCTTACGCCAAAGGATGAACGGAAAACGCCGAAACGCCTCCGATGAGCAAGCGCCGCAAATCTCCCGCTGACATCACCGCGAACCTGACTTCGCTGATCGATGTCACATTCCTGCTCATCGTGTTCTTCGTGCTGGTCTCGAAGATCAACGAGGTGGAGCGCTGGGAGCTCGAACTGCCTTCGATGCGCAATCCGCTCAGCCAGCCTGTGGAAGGCGAGAACCGCGTGGTGATCAACGTGATTCCTGCGCCGGGCGGGAATGTTGCGGGCTATCGCGTCGGACTGGCCGAGTTCACCGGCGACGAAGTCGGCCTGGCGCGCATGACCGATCATCTCGCCGGGCTGTATCAGAAGAACCCGGCGGTGGATCTGAACGTGCGTGCTGATCGCGCCACGCATTACGAATTCGTCGAACCGGTGCTGCAGGCGGTTTCGACGGCGGCGAACAAGTCCAATGCCGCGGGCGTGAAGGCCCGCGTGAACCTGCTGGTCACGCGGGGATCCTGAACCGCATCGCGCCACACCATGCCCGACGCCGACCGACCAATTCCGCCGTCGCCCGTTCCGCTCGACGAAGGCGTTCGCCCGCTTCCGGCGTACCTCGAAGCGCCCGAGCCCGAACGCTTCATGCGCCGACGCAAACGCTCGCCGATGCACCTGAAGATCAACGTCACCTCGCTCATCGATGTCACGTTCCTGCTGCTGGTGTATTTCATGATCGCCACGAGCTTCACCTCCAGCGAGGAGGCGTACCGCTCCGACATCCCGTCGCGCGAAGGCTCGGGCTCGGGCGATCCGTTCAAGATCGATGACGATCCGCTGCGCATCGAAGTCGACTCCATCGGCCTGGGGCCCGGCATGTACCGCCTGCATCTCGACGGCCCGTTCCAGCAGCCCGCCACGTTTGATGACCTCTACGCGTTTCTGACTTCGCGCCAGGTTCGCGCGGACTCCGCCGGCGGCATGTTCGAGCCCGATCACCCCATCGTGATCCAACCCACGCGGACCACCAGCTGGGAGCACGCGATGCAGGCCTACAACGCCGCGGCCAGGGCCAGGTACAGCAATGTCACGTTCGCGAAACCCGGCTGAACATGAACCACAGAGGCACAGAAACACAGAGAATGCCGTCGGAACGGCGGACATCCGCACCGACGCATCCTGTATATGGATGGCGATCCTTGACCTCACTCTGTGCCTCCGTGCCTCTTTGGTTCGTTGTGCTTTCCGGCCACGGCGTCGCGTACGCGCAATCGCTCGATCAGCGCCTCGACAACGAACGCTATCTTCGCGGCCTGCGCGAACTGCAGTTGCCCGAAGTGATCGATGAATACCTGCGGCTGCATCCGCCGGCCGACGATGTCGAAGCCGCCCTGCAGGCGATCGCCAGGCAGCAGGCATCGCTCGCCAACGCCGCGGCGGGCGACGCCCGCGCTGCAGCAGTGGTCGCGCTGCTGCAGGCCCGGGCCGATCTCATCGCCAAGCATCCCGCCGACGCGCGCCGCGCGGTGTGGCTGACCGATCAGGCGTCCGACATCTTCTTTGAGGCGCTTTCCGCCGACGCGCTGGGGCTGACGGCGATCTTCGGCCTGCCCGACGCCGCGCAGCGCGAACGGGCCGCGATCCTCATCGCCCAGATGAACGAAGCGGCTGCAAACGCCGAGCAGGCGATTGACTCGGCGATCCGCGCATTGGAAGGTCAGCCGAATTTCGCCAAGGACGTGATGCTGCAGCAGCGGCGCCGGCAGCTCGCCGACGTCGAGCGCGACCGCCGCATCCCGTTTCTGCGCGGCATCGCGTCGTACCTCAACGCCGCGTTCAACCTGAACGATCCCGCGGAAAAGCAGGCGGCGTGGGAACTGACCACGCGCACGCTTTCGCCGCTCGCCGATTCGCTCGACGGCCAGCCGCTGATGCAGGCCCGACTGTACGACGGACTTGCGCAGGCGCGGCTTGGCAGATACGA
>CAZCGB010000223.1:0-5508 GCA_964498045.1 uncultured Isosphaeraceae bacterium | reverse complement strand
GCTGAACGTCTCGACCGTCGAAGACCCGGTCGAATACAACCTTTCGAACATCACGCAGATTCAGACGCACGAGAAGATCGGCATGACCTTCGCGGCCGCGCTGCGCTCGCTCATGCGTCAGGACCCCGACGTGATCATGGTCGGCGAAATCCGCGATTTGGACACGGCGACCATCGCCATCCAGGCGGCGCTCACCGGCCACCTGGTGCTTTCGACCTTGCACACCAACGACGCTCCGGCGTCGGTGACGCGTTTGATCAACATCGGCATCGAGCCGTTCCTGGTTGGCGCATCGCTCAACGCCGTGCTGGCGCAGCGCCTGGTGCGGCGCATCTGCAAGAACTGCGGCGAGGAGCGGCCCCTCACCGAGGAGATCGGCACGTTCTTCGAGATGCACGGCATCCAGCGCACCACGGTGCGCCACGGCAAGGGCTGCGAGAAATGCCGCAAGACCGGTTACTCCGGCCGCGCGGGCTTGTACGAATTGCTCGTGCTCGATGACTACCTGCGAGACCAGATCGCGCGCAGCCCCAACGTCACCGAGTTCCGCAGGCTCTGCACCGGCCGCGGCATGGTGACGCTGCGCGAGGACGGCTTCAAGAAGGTCGCCACCGGCGCGACCACGGTGGAGGAAGTCTTGAGCGTGACCGAGAGCACGATCTGACGCGAAAGCCGCGTCGTTGCATGGGAATCAAGGCCCTGGCGGGGTTGATGGCGGATTGGCTATTGCCTTTCCGCTCGCATGTGGCATACTCAATTCGCAGCCGCGCGTCCGTGACGCCGCCCGGGCGTTGTGCGTGGGGCGCGTCAATGGAGGTGAGACATGTGCTGCGGCAGAATCCTGCGAATCCAAAATGTCGTCGCCCTGGCGGTACTCGCGACATCCAGCAGGTCGATGATCGTTTTGGCCGCGCCGCCCGCGCATCCCATGCCGGGCGTCACGTGCAGCGGCGACCCGCCAATCGAGTTCCGCAATCCCTCGCATCAGTGCGTGCCGCCCGACGTGCAGCGATGGATCAACGCGCAAAGCGCGGCCAACGCCCGGCGACTTGGACTTGTCGCCACAACCGATGACGGCGGCGTCGCCGGATCGCCGCCCACGCCGCTCTTCCAGTTCTTCCCCATCGCCGGCAACACCGATCACGGCGACACGTTCATCGGTCAGTTTGTCGATCTCAATCCCGCCGCCAGCGCGACGCAGGATTACCTCTGCCGCACCTTCGTCGCCGACGGCCATGCCGGGCACGACTGCGGCATCCTGACCTTCACGCATCAGTCCATCGGCGTGCCGGTGTTCGCCGCGAAGGATGGCACTGTCACCTTCGCGCAGGACGGTTTTGCCGACATGAATCTCTTCGGCAGCGGCCAGCAGGGGAACATCATTGCGATTAACCATGGCTCGGGAATCGAAACGCAGTACTACCACTTGAAGAACGGTTCTGTCGCCGTCACCGTCGGCCAGGTCGTCAAGGCCGGCCAGCAGATCGGCATGACCGCCTCCAGCGGCAACAGCTTCGGCCCGCATCTGCACTTTGGAACGGTCATCAACGGCGTGGTGTACGAGCCTTGCGCCGGAACCTGCCGCGCGGGGTCCAGCGGTTGGAGCAATCAGGCGGTGATCGACACCAACGACCTCTTCCTCGATGACTTCGGCATCACCAAGACCAATCTCAACAACCTGGCGAATCCCTGGTGGCAGCCGTGGGAGATTCCCTGCGATTCGCAGTTCTCCACGTCCGATCCATCGCTGTTCTTCTACTTCGACACGTTCAATTTCCCCGCCAACTGCCCGTTCGGCGCGAAGATCTACCGGCCCGACAATTCGCTTGCCGCCGACTACACCTCGCCGTGGGGCAACGCCGACTTCTATCGACATCAGAAGGCATGGGTCGGCTTCGACATTCCCGCGATGGGCCCGACACCCGGCACGTGGCGGCTGGATTTCCGGCTCAACGGCCAGTTGATGATCAGCGCGCCGTTCGAAATGGTCGCTGGCCCGGCCGACCCCAACTTCAATCGGCCGCCGGAGCCCATCACCGTCGCGTTCGATCCGCCCGTGCCTTCCAACAGCGATGTCGTCTTCTGCCGCGTGAACACCACGCTTGGCCGGGAGGATCTGGATTGGGACATCGTGCGCTATCGCTTCGTCTGGAAAGTCAACGGCGTCACCGTCCGCGATGTCACCAACGCATCGCTCGCTGACGCCATTCCGCATCATCTCGCCTGCGGCGGATCGTCGCTCACATGCACGGTGACTCCCAACGACGGAACGGTGAACGGCTCGATCGTGCAGGCGAGCGTCGTCGTCAGCGGCCCGCACGGCCCCGACGTCAATTGCGACCAGCACGTGAATGTCGCCGACCTGCTCGCGGTCATCACCGGCTGGGGCGCGTGCGGCGTCCCGCTGCCCAATTGCGTCGCCGACGTGAACGGTGACGGCCAGGTGAATGTGGCTGATCTGCTGGCGGTCATCACCAATTGGGGCTGAATGCCGGGGTTGATTCGCTGGGAAAGGTGTTGGATTGTCAAATGCATGTGAAGTAGGTGAAGCACCCGAATTCGCAGTTCATGCTTTGAAATTCGATGCCTTCGTGCGAGAATGCATGACACGCGTGGCGGCCATTCGCCGCGTGTTCGCCATGATGCGAATCGTTCAAGTCGCAGAGGGACCAGATGAAGCTGATGCTTCGATTCAACAGGATCACCATGCGCGCGAGTTTGGTGCGATCGTCGGTGCTGCTCGCGCTGTGGATGCTGCCGCTCGCTGCGGGAACGCAAGTTCTCGCCGGCCCGGGCGCAATCACGGTCGTGTCGGTCTCGCCCGCGGCTCACAGCGTCGCGGCAAGCCGGAACGCTGCCATCGTCGTGACGTTTGATCGGCCGGTCGATCCCTCGACCATCACGCCGACCTCATTCTGGGGATTCGGTCGCAGCAGCGGCGCGGCGGACGGCGCGTTCGCATTCTCCAGGGATCAGAGCGTTGTCACGCTCACCCCCGCGCACGCGTTCGCCGTCGGAGAGCAGGTGCTGGTCATTCTCTCGCACGACATTCGCTGAGCCGACGGAACATCGCTTCGCGCGGCCGGCTTCTCGTGGCAGTTCTGCATACGCGCCGCGCCTGCGAATCTGCAATTCACCCAGGCGCAGAGTTTCTCCGTTCGAAGCGCGCCCAACCAACTGACGCAGGCCTACGGAGGCATTGCAGCCGATTTCAACAACGACCGTTGGACCGATCTCGCCGTGGTCAATGAAGTCTCGGCGGATCTGCGCGTGTTTCTCAACACCGCCGACCACAGCGGCACGTTTGCCAGCATGCTGCAGCCGCCCGCGCCGCTCGGCCCCGGCGCCAGCCCGTCGGATACCTCGGATTTCAATCGCGATGGCGAAACCGATGTCGCGGTGGCCAACCAGAGCGATGGAACGATTTCCGTCCTGCTCGGCCATGGCGACGGCACGTTCACGCCGCAGCCTCCGCTGCAGATCGTTCTTTCGCCCTATGGAATCGTGGCGCTTGACGCCGACGGCGACGGCGACACCGACCTCGTCAACTCCAACTACGGCTCCAACGGCAGCCTGTCGATCTCGCTCAACAACGGCAGAGGCGGCTTTGGCGCGCCGACGTTCTTCGAGGGCGGCGTCAGCGGCGAGCGCGGGCTCGCCTCCGCAGACATGAACAACGACGGCATTCTCGATCTCGTCGTCGGCGGCTGGAGCAGCGCGCAGATCGCCATCCTCACGGGCAACGGAAACGGCACGTTCACCATCTCCGATGTCAGGAGCAGCGGGGGGCAGACCCGCATCGTCGTCTGCGGCGATCTCAACGGCGACGGCCGCGACGATGTCGCCGCCAGCAACGGCCACAACGACAACGCCTCCATCCTCCTGGGCGACGGCCAAGGCGGGCTCGCGCCGGCGGTCATTTATCCGACCACGCCTTTCACCGGCCCGTCCAGGCTCGCCGATTTCGACGGCGACGGCGACCTCGACTGGATCATCTCCTCGTTCAACGGCACGTGGCAGCTCCTGCTCAACAACGGCTCGGGCGCTTTCACGCTCAACCAGTCGTTTCAGCCGAACCTCATCGCCTCGTGCTCCACGCCGATGGACATCGACAATGATGGCGATCTCGATCTCGCCCTGATCGACGAGATCGCCGACGTCGTCAAGATCATGAAGAACAGCGGCACCGCCGCGTATGCCGACTGCAATCACGACGGCGCGGTCGATGTCGCCGACCTGCTGCTGGTCATCAGCAACTGGGGCCGGTGCACCGCGCCGCCGGCCGAGTGCCCGGCCGACATCAACGCCGATGGCGCGGTGAACGTCGCCGACCTTCTGGCCGTGATCACCTACTGGAGTTGAGGCGGCGGAGACAATCGGCGCGCGCAGCGTGCCAGGACAAAGTGCGCGAGTCGGTTGCCTGCAGGCGTTTGCCGCGCAGAATGGAGGTGTCCGTGGTCGTGGGTTCTTCACAAGAGCGCATCGGGGGCTTCGCATATGCCAAGTGGCGTCAATCGCGGCAATGTTCTGGGCAAGATCGAACAACGGCGTCTGCGCGACGCATTGGCCGTGGCCCGGCGGATCGCACTTCCCGCTCTCCCGAAGAACTGGCCGCCGATTCCTGACAGCGTCGCGCAGGACATCGCCGGCATTGAGCCGTTCCTCGCCGCGTTTCGCAGCGACCCCTTGCATCACGACAACGTGCGCGAGTGTGCTCTGACGGCCGCGCTCGCCACCCCGCGAGTGCGCGAGATGTACTGGCGCATGCGGCGGAATGTGTTCCACTGGCCTGAGTTCCGCCCGCTCAAGGCCAACGCGCTGCGCCTGCTGGAAACCGTCATCGATCTCGCCCGCGAAGAGGCCTTCCCCTGGTTCGTGAACGTGCAGGCCGAGCACGTGATGTTCCTGGCGCGCTTCGAGCGCAAGACGTTCACCGACCGCCTGCGCGAGCTTGAGTCGCTGGCGATCACGCGCCCGGCCCGGCGCATCAGCGTCCTGCCGCTGCGCGATCCCGAAGGCGGCAGGCGCATCGACAACACCCTGGGACTGCCGGAGTTTCCCAAGCAGGCGAACAACTGGCGCGTGCGCGATGACCAGCCGCCGGAGGACATCCCGCAATGGGTGATCCGTTACCGCCGGGGCATTCCCCACAACAAGCGGCGTGCGGCGTGGTGGATCAACTACGATCTGCTCTGCGAAACGCAGCGCGTGTTGCCGTGCTTCGAGGTGAATCTGCAGACGCTGGCGAAGGATTACAAGCAGCGCAACCGCTGGTTCGGCCCGGGCGAGCATTTCGAGAGCGAGGCGGCGTTCAAGCGCATGGAGCAGTCGCTGGCCAAGGGCGGGCCGATCCCCGACTTCGGCCTGCGCGCGGCGCTGTGGGAAGGCGCGAGGTTCGAGTGAGCAGCACAGCGATGGCTTTCAACCTGCGATTTCGCCAACGGCACGGGGGGCGCGGCGCGGGGGGGGGGGGGGGGGGGGGGGGGGGGGGGGGGGGGGGGGGGGGGG
>CAZCGB010000222.1:0-5511 GCA_964498045.1 uncultured Isosphaeraceae bacterium | reverse complement strand
GGCGGCGGCGGGGGCGGCGGGGGCGGCGGGAATCGTCCGCCACGCGACCGAGGTCCGGGCCCCGGCTCGCGCGACCGCTGATCAACTCGATCGCCGCAATTCACGACAACACGTTGCAAACGATGCGCTCGCGTGAGCGCATCGTTTTCTTTCACGCACAGCAAAACAGCAGGATCGATCACACGCCCCCGCCACCCCCACCGCCATCCCCCCCGCCGCCGCCGGCAGGCGGTGTGGCGGGTTGCGGCAATCCTGCCTGCAGAACCTCCATCAGCCGCGCACTCACCTTGGCCCCCAATTCCCCCGCTTCGCCAAGCAGCTTCGGCACTTCCACCTTCAGCACATGCGATTGCGCCGAAGTCGTCGCCTTCTCCATCAGCTTCTTCGCCTCCGCCACCTTGCCATCCATCTGATTCAACAGGCTCGTCAACTGCGCATCAGGATGCTCCTTCTCGACATTCCGATACGTCTCAACCTGCGTGACCATCGAGTCCACCTGCAGTTGCATCATGTTTCTGACGGTGGGAAACATCGTTGGATCAATCGGCTCTTTGTCGTCTTCGTTTGAATCCGAAGCCGAGTCGCCTGACGCGGATTCGCCTCCCCCGCCGCCTGCGTCGCTGCCTCCGTCAGTCGTGGTGCTCGACGACGATGACTTGCTGCAGCCATCCAGGCAGGTCAGCGCCAGCAGCGCCGCAAGCGCGATCGAGCACAGCGTCGCCAGTCGCCGCAGGTTCCAACAGTTCGATTGCATGTTCAATTCAGGGCTCCTTGCAGGTTCATTCCATCAAAGGCCGGCCGCGCCAGTGCGCGGCCGAAAGTTCACCCGGAAGCCGAAAGCGACGCACATACTACCAAGCCCGTTGATCCACCGTTCCGCTTGCGAGTGGTCTCACCTGCAATCCGCCGAGGCATGCATATCTTCCCCGCCGCCACCGTCATGGCAGTCGCGCGCGCATCGTGCCGCCGCGCGACGTGGAAAAACGCCCCGGCCCGGGCTATCTGTTTGAAATGATTGTGATTGGCCCGCCGGCCCTCGTCACGCTTTCGCGCAAGCCGTCGTGGTTGAACCGTTCCGGCCGTGTCGATCGATCCGCATGCGTCGAACTTCGCGCATCGGACATCTGGCGGCTGGTCGCCGAACACCATTGGCGATCGTGCGGTTCGCAACGGCAAGCCCGCACGCGCGAGCATGCCACGCATCATCATGATGCGGCAAGGTCCGCCTATCGTGCCGGTCGGCTGCGTCCGCATCGCGAAGCCTTCGCACTCTTCACGATCACCGCGAGACTTCTTGCACGACTGCACGAAACCCGCGGCCCGCTGCAGCTCGCGGGAGACTTCCGCAGCGTCAAATCCAATGCGATGAACACCCACTACCGCGATTCACGCACGTCCATCGCACGCAATCCCAACCGTGGCGGGATGCGCATCAAGAAACTCGGCGTCTGGGACGGCTGCGATGCAGGCGATGAACATTCGCCGCGCCTCCGCACGGGCTGGACGCAGGCCGTGCGCCTCGAACGCTGGCGCCTGCACGCGCGACTTGCGCAGCACTTTCTCATCTGCCCGTGCTGCCAGCGGAAGCATCTCAAGCTCTTCATGCCGCTGGCCACGCAGAAGGAAGTCGAGGATGCACGGCTGGCTGAGGGCTGGGTGAGAATGCTCGACGCCCGACAGACGGCCGGCCGCATTGCGCTCGATCGCGAACACCTCGTGCTGCGAGCCCGGATGATCGAGCGTTACGGCCCGCTGTTCCGAACCGGCGGCCGCGAGCTGCGCTGCCGCGCATGCCTGGGCGTTCGCTATGGCGAGGTGAAATGGATTCGCCACGCCGCCCGTGAAGCGCAGCTGCGTGCGGAGCGCGAACATAGCCGTGCTTGCGAACAGGCTCAGCGGGCCGCAGGTGAACTGGCTGCGCAGGAGCGCTTGCACGGCGCGATGCGCGAAATGCTCGGCCCCGAGCGGTTGCAGCGAGCGATGGACGAGCTTCACCAACTGCGGCAGCAGCGACAGGAGCACCATCGCCGGCGCGCTGCCCGGCGGAATCGTCGTCAGCATGCAGATCGGCACAGCCGCGACAACGAAGGCAATGCCCGGACCGCCAACGAGGCTTCCGCGACGAAGTCGCAGTCATCGCAAGGACTTGAAGCGTTCATGAATCGCCGTGGAGTTGCGCATCGGCAACTGGCGAAGATCAAGACCCAGCTCGCCAAGGCGCTGCTGCTCCGCGCCACGCAGCTCGACCGGACCAACAATCCCCACCACCCCCCAAAATAGCGATCGATTGCAGGAGTTCAATGCCGCGGGTGACAACGCCGTGGCAGCGTCTGAGAGCAAAAGCGAGCTGGCACGTCCTCGTGCCGCGTACGCAGAAGAATCCGGGAGCCACATTGTTCCGAGCAACGCACGGCACGAGGACGTGCCGGCTCGCGGGGTGCAAAATGCGATGGATGTCGGCACAAGGAAGAAAGCAAACACGCCCCGCCGGCGAAGGCGAGGCGTGCAAGGGATCGGCTGAGCATCGCCCGCGATTCGAGAGAAGTCGTCAGGACCAATCCGCAACGACCATGACCAGGTCGCTTGCGTTCACCGTGCCATCGCCGGCAGGCAATGGAGCAATGTCCGTCGGGCATTCGATAGGCGACGCCGGGCACGGCCCCCATGAGGCGATGACGGCAAGAAGGTCCTGCACATTGGCAGAGCCATCGCGGTTGACATCGCCCGGCTGCGCCCGGAACTTCGCGACGTAGGCGTCGCGCTCGCCGGCGTTGGTTCCTCCCAGGTCTCCGCGGGTGTAACCGGCAATCATGGCGTTGCCTTGGACGTCCAGCGCCATGCCGAGACAGGCGTCGGTTGCGGGCGTGCCGAACTGGCGAATCCATCGTTGCTCGCCCGCTGAGGAATACTTGGCGATGAACATGTCCGATGCGCCGGCGCTTGCGCCCGCCAGGTTGCCGAAGGTGAATCCAGCAAGAATGATGTCGCCTTGGGCGTCAACCGCGGTTGAGAAGCATCGATCATCCTGAATTGTTCCGAATTGGCGCGTCCAGACCAGATCGCCTCTCCAAGAGTACTTGGCGATGAACACATCATGGCCTTGCGGCCCGCCCAGTGTAAAGCCCGCGATGAAGGCATTGCCCGCACCATCGACACCGATGGCGCGATTGTTGACATTTCTCAGGGATTGCAGAGTTCTGCTCCAGAGGACATCGCCTGCTGATGTGCACTTGGTGATGCTTGCGAGATCATCGCTCTTGCCGGCGAACAGGACATTGTCAGCATCATCAATGGTCACCGACGATCCGATTTCATTGGCGGCCGTGCCGAACTGGCGCGTCCACAGCAGGTCGCCAGCGGACGAGAACTTGGCGACAAACGCGTCGTTGAGCCCGGCATTCGCGCCTCCAAGCGATCCGTCGGTGGTGCCAATGATGTAGACATCGCCCTGACGATCAACCGCGAGCTCCGACACGATTTCTTCGCCGCTCGAACCGAACTGTCGTTTCCACAGCATGGCGCCTTCCGGCGAATACTTGGCGACGTATGCATCGCCCAGCCCTGCGGACATTCCCGCGAGATTCCCTCCAGTTGCGCCGCCGATGATCAGGTTGTTCTCGCCATCCACCGCGATCGAGATTGAAGATTCGTCATACAACGTGCCAATCTGCCGGGTCCACAGGGGCGAACCGTCGTGGGCAAA
The DNA here is from genome assembly GCA_964498045.1 of uncultured Isosphaeraceae bacterium. Classification (GTDB taxonomy): domain Bacteria; phylum Planctomycetota; class Phycisphaerae; order Phycisphaerales; family SM1A02; genus DATKJG01. The sequence goes on along the minus strand of CAZCGB010000222.1, from coordinate 1,808 downwards.
CTTGGCGATGAACATGTCATAAAGCCCGGCATACGGGCCGCCAAGACTGCCCAATGTGACTCCGCCGAGATAGACGTTGCCCATGGCGTCGGACGCGACCGATTGCGCGACATCGGCTTCGGGAGTGCCCAGTTGCCGGGCCCAAGGCTGGTTTGATGGGGCTTCCGGCGCGCCTGCCGACGCGAGCGCGCACGGTATTCCCAGAAACGTGGCAAGAATTCGTGCGCATCCGCACTGTCGTGGCCTCAAGTTCTTCATGCCATCCTCCGGTCAGCGGCAAACGGTGCAAGATATGAGCACTCGAGAGGGTGCCAAGCGATGCCGGCAATCAAGTCTACCACCGAAGTACTGCGAAGCAACGAAATTGAACCTCGTTGATGCCCCACGCGAAAATCTCCCCAATCCGCACCGGGTGTGCAGGGAACATGCAAGCGCATCATAAGGAAAGACGAACACGGAGGCGGGGCGTGTGGGAATGTCTCGTAAGGCGGCCGGTCGAGAGCAGGAGGAACGGCGGGAGACGCGTGATGGCTTTCTGGATGAAGGATGCAAGGCTGCGGGCCTGCCGCTGCTGCACGTGGCGTGCAAAGCGGGTTACAACGTCGGCGAGGTTGCGGCGCAGGTGCAGGCCGCGATGGGGCAACAGCCATTGAAGTCGTGAGCATGACCGCGAGCCGGCACGTCCTCGTGCCGCACACGAAGAGAAGTCCGCGCACCTCCGTTTTTTCGGCGCGCCCGGCACGAGGACGTGCCGGCTCGCATTTGGCGATCACGTCGTCGGTGTGGCGCGCTGGCGTTCGATGTATTTGTGCGCATTCACGCGATACGCGTCGTCTGCCACCGCTTTCGTCGAGCCGCCCTCGGCCCACCAGCTCCCCTTGCCTCCGGCCGGCTTGCCGAAGCGTGCGTCCAGCGCCTGGGTGAGCCAGCGCTTGAGGAGTTCCCGCACCTGTTTGCCGTGGATGTGCGAGGGCGCGTCGAGCAGCACGTGAAAATGATCGCCATGCGTTGAATTCGGCGGCGGCGGCTCAGCTGAACAGGTTCGATGGTTCCAGCCGCCCCGATCGCACAGCGCGGGGATCGTCTCTTCGATGAACAGGCACTGCTCAAGCGTGAGGATGACGGCCGGCCCGCGCGCGCGATCGCGCTCGAATTCTTCACGTGGCGGATGCGGCGGGATGAACGGCTGGCCTGGATGGTTCTGATCGCGAGAGACGGTGGGCAGGATTCCGCCGTGCAGGCGGGAGCAGAAGGTTCCGACGGTGATGTGCCAAGTGGTGAAGCCGGATTGGGGAGCCGGAATTTCAGCGAGGGTGGATTTGGCGCGAGGAGCGGCCATGTTGGCACGTCAAGCGTATTGCGCGGTGTTGTGAGAATGCAAACGAAGCGAGCCGGCACGTCCTCGTGCCGGGCACGCAGAGAAATCCGGGAGCCTCTGTTTTTACATTGATGCCCGGCACGAGGACGTGCCGGCTCGCTGCTCGTCAGCGTGTCGCGAAGTGCTCAAGCGGCGGAAAAACGAACACGCCCCGCTGTGGGAGGCGGGGCGTGTGGGGGTGACTCGTAAGGCGGCCGGTCGAGAGCAGGAGGAACGGCGGGAGACGCGGGTATCTTTTCCGAATCGGTCCCGGCCGATCTCGATCAGGCCGATCTGTTGGCTGATCCTGATCGAACGGCGCCTGCGTGTGCGGGCAAACAGAACAACACCGAGGAGGTTCTGTGACGTGTGAACAGTTGGGATAACACGAGAGGATGAGTTGACGTACGTGGTCGCCGATTGCTCGGCGGAGAGAAGCGATCAACATTCA
>CAZCGB010000221.1:0-5534 GCA_964498045.1 uncultured Isosphaeraceae bacterium | reverse complement strand
CGTCAGCCCGGTTTTTGTGGTTTTTTGTGGGGGTAGTTTTTTTTCCGCAGAACTCGCGGAGCAACGCTGGTTCACACCCAACGTGACCCCCGGTCCCTATTTCGACATTTCGACGTTTCGAAGTTTCGACGTTTTCCTCATGCGGCTGTCTTCTCAACGCATCCTGCCGTTCGTGCTGGTCGTGACGCTGGCGTTGTGCATGGCGCCGGGACGCGCTCTGGGCATCACCAATCTGTTGGGTGAACTCATGAGCCTTGTGCTCACGCCCTTTGCGATCGCCGGCAACGAGCTTTCGCAGTGGCTGCGGCCGGCATCGACGGGACTTGAGGGTTCCCCCAACGATCTCCGATGGGTGCAGCACATTCAGCAGGAGCGCGATGAGTTCGAGCGGCTGTACGTCGCAGAACAGGCCAAGGTCGATGCCCTGCAGCTGCAGCTTCAACAGCTGCAAATGATGGCCAGCGAGCAGTTTCATATTCCCGTGCGGCTGCTCGTCGCCCGCGTGGGAACCCGCTCGCCCGCGCCGCTGGGCACAGTCGCGCTCAGCCGTGGAAGCAATCACGGCGTGCACCAGGGCGCAGTGGCGGCGTACAACGCAACGCATTTGCTTGGAAAAGTCGTCGAAGTCTCGGCGATGCAGTGTGTGCTGCTGCCGCTCGCGAACGAATCGACCAGGCTGGTGGATGCGGTGATCGTCCCGCGGGACCGGCGCGATGTGGTCCTCGCCCGCATGCCTCGCGTGCAGCTGGTTCCCGCCGGCGACGGCACGCTGCGCGGAGATGTCGATCGCGCCAGGACCGTCGCTGTCGGCGACATCGTGCAGCTGCTCGACGACAACTGGCCCCAATCGGCGCAGGCGATGACCATCGGGTACGTTGATTCGGTCGAGCCGAAGGAATCCGAGCCGCTGCGCAACGTCGTCGTCGTGCGGCCGCAGTACCAGGTGTCGCAGGTCGCGTATGTGACGCTCAAGATCGAGGTTGAGGAAAACACGACGCAGCCCGCGGATGCCGGGAGGCCGGCGCATTGAGGTGGTCCGTCTTTGCCATCATCGCCTTCGTCGTGGTCGTGCTGCAGCTCAGCGTACGCGAGGTGCTGACCCTGCATTCGGTCGGCTCGATTTCGCCCGATTTCGTGGCGTGCCTGGCGACGTTCATCGCGCTCTTCGCCGCGCGCACCAGCGCGCTGTGGGCGTGCTGGATCCTCGGCCTGGTGATGGACCTTGCACCCCGAGGCGGCGAAACCGCGTGGCATCTCATCGGGCCCAATGCCCTAGGCTACGCGTTCGGCGGGTATCTCGTGCTGCAGCTGCGCACGATGGTCTTTCGTCGCCGCGCTGTCACCACCGGCCTGCTGACATTCCTCTTTCTGATGTCCGTCGCCGTGATCGCGACGTTTCTGCTGACGGTGCGGCACTGGTACATCGCCGATACGCCGCTGTATCACTCGCCCTTGGGCGAGTTCTGGCAGCGCATCAAGATCGCGGTGTATTCCGGCGCGGTGGCGGTCCCCTTCGGCTGGCTGCTGCAGATCACCATCGCCACGTGGGGTTTCCAGAGCGGCGCGGCGCGCCGTGCGTGGTGATTCCGGCCTTGCGACGTCGATCGCACGCGCAGAGCGCCGTTTCTGATTATGCTGGCGGGTCATGCCTCCGCTGATCATCTTCGACGACGGCCTCGGCGAGCTCGGCCCGATGACCGACCTGCGCGCCGCGTTCGAGGTGCGCACCGGCGTGATGACCTCGGCTGAGCGCATCGCGCGGGCGTTCGCAGGCTTGCACGCCGTGGCAGCGTGGTGGGTGCCGCCCCGGCTCGTCGAATTGGCGCGCGAGCGCGCCCCGGCAAACGCGCTGGTCAATCGGCTGCCGAAGGACGAATCATTCCTGCTGGTCAACGGCCGCTGGGCCTTTCCCGACGCCGCGCACAAACTCAAGCCGGGCGAGTCGCTGACCGAGCGCGACAGCGACCACCTGGTGATGGGAGTGCTCTCGCGCAGCGACGCCGACCGATTCTTCCAGACCGGCGAATTGCCCGGCGGCAAGACCGGCTCCGGCCGCAAGCCGCTGGGTGAACGGAATGAGCGCGTGCTCATCCGCCATCCATGGGACGTCATCGCGCGGATGAAAAAGACGATTCCGCAGGATATCCTGACGCTGCGCGCGGACGAGAAGGATTCTCAGAAGTCGGACGATGTCGCGAGCGCGATCGGAACGCACCCTGTGCATATCGATCGCAGCGCGAAGATATGTCCCCACGTCACGCTTGATGCCGAGAATGGGCCGATCTTCGTCGCTGAGCGCGCGGTGATCCGGCCCGGCAGCGTGCTGATCGGGCCGTGCGCGGTGATGAATGATTCAACAGTGATCGACCGCACGCTGATCAAGGCCAACACCGTGATCGGCCCGCACTGCAAGGTCGCGGGCGAAGTGGGCGGCACGATCTTCCAGGGCTTTGCCAACAAGTCGCACGACGGCCACCTGGGCGATTCGTGGGTCGGTGAGTGGGCCAACTTCGGCGCGGGAACGACCAATTCCAATCTGCTCAACACCTACGGCGAAGTGGTCATGCGCACCGAGCCCGACGGCCCACGCATGCGAACCGGCCTGCAGTTCCTTGGCGCGATCGTGGGCGACCACGTCAAGTTCGCCATCTGCACGAGGTTGATGACCGGCAGCGTCATCGGAACCGGGGCGATGGTCGCGTCAACAGCCGCCCCGCCGACGACGACGAAGCGATTTGCGTGGATGACGGATGAAGGCGAACGATCGTTCCGTCTCGACAAGTTCCTCGACATTGCGAAGACGGTGATGGGTAGGCGCAAGATCACTCCCAGCGCGGCGTACATCAAGGCGCTGTCGGACTTGCATGCTCGTGCGGGCGGTTAGGTGCGCAGTCCCCAGCCGCGGGTGGCAACCCGCGGAGATGTCGAAGTCGAGAGATTTCCGATCCGAAAAGGCCGAAGCCGGCACAACCGGCGGCCTCTCGTCGTTCGTATGCTTGTTGACCAAAGGAGGCCGGCGCATGGTGACTTCACGAGAATTAACGTGGCGGCTGGTCGCGGGCGTGCTGACGTTCAACGGATCGACCGTCGCATTTTCACAGCCGGCGTCGCGGCCACTGCCGCAGGCAGCGGCGACGATGCCCAGCGATGCGGAGTTGCAGGCCACCCTGGAAGCCGCGATCAGGGAACTGCAACAGCACCGGCTCGACATGGGGATTGATGGCTTGGAGCAGGCGGAAGCACGCGACGATGTTATTCGCTCGTTCATCAGCCAGGTTTCCAAGGACCTTCGAAAGCGCGCCGTGGATGATGCCGCAATGGCCCTGTTGCCTCTGGACGCCCTAACCCAGCGTGGGTTGGTCGCGCCGCGGCTGTCCGGGCGTCTCGTTCGCGTCGGGGAAGGCACGCCGTTCAAGGACCTGGCCGATGCGATCCCGACACTGGTTCCCGGAGACCTCATCGTACTCGGCGCCGGCACATTCACGCTGCCCGACAGCCGAAGGCAGCCCAAATGGAACGACATGGCTCTGGTGGGCATGGGAGTCAATCAAACGACGTTGAAAGTGACGCGCGCGGGGACCATCGAAGACTGCGCTCGATTTCTCATCGAGGGCATTCGCGTTGATTGTCTTGGCGATCCGCTGACGGATGTGCGGGACGGACCCGGCTTTATGCTGCGGCGATGCGAGCTGATGAACTACAACTCCGGTTCGGGTGGGTCGAACGCCTTGTATTCCAGCGGCGGTATGGTCTGGCTCGATGAATGTCTGTTCGATGGCGCCAAGGGCAGTGCGGGCGGTCGCGGCGTGTACGCAAACCCGCTCGACATTCGAGGCGACGCAATGGTTTTTGCGCGAAAGTGCCAGTTCGTCGACAATCAGCACGTCGACGGCGGCAGCACGTTCGCCATGTTTGACCGCTGCACCATGCTTAATTCGCAACGGGGACGCGGCGTGACTCCCTACGGCGCACGGTTCTGGGCCCGCGACAGCGATTCGCTGATCGACAAGTCCAACGCCGGCCCCTCCGGATTCAATTCATTCGTCCATGCCACCGATGACGTCGAGTTCATCGGCTTCGTGCTCGATCCGTCAAAACCGATCGATGAAGACTCGAAGTTACTGGCGAACACGCTGCAGCTGCATCGACGGCTGCCGTACTGGATCGGCCTGATCCATCATGACGACGCGCGCATTCGCGGATTCGCGGCGAAGAAGATTACTGAACTGACCGGTGAGGAAGTCCATCTGCCTAAGGATCAGCCGCGCGAGGGTGAACGGCTGGCCGACGCGGGCGTGCTGCTGGAGATCGAGAAGGAATACGCGCGGCTGATGAACTGGCTCGACGCCAACCGCGCAAGACTCAAGTGGGATGAAGAGGCAGGACGCTACCGGATCGAATACAAGCCGGCGGAGCAGCCCAAATGAATGCTTCCGCGGCGGGCAACACGCGGAGTGCTCCGCCGCGCGGTTGCCTCAGCCGCTGGCTGATGCATGCGGCCATCATCGTGTTGAGCCTCGTGCTTGCGGCGGCGACGACACTGGCCATCGCCTGGCAAGTCGCGCGCAGGGCGCCGACTTTTGATGACAACCAGGTTCCCGTGCGATGGTCGCATCCTTCGGGCGCGGCATGGCTCTATCGCCGCGATGAATCATTCGGCGCGTTGCGCCTGCGCGGCCAGTTCGCCACGGCGTCGGCGGCGGGCGACCGCATGGTCATCGCGACCGCGCGGCTCCCGACCTGGAGCGCGATGTCGGTCGCCGCGCCGCGCAACAGCAAGATCACATCGTGCTGGGAGGAGGCTTTCGGTTGGCCAATGCCCGCCATGATGGCGACGATTCACGACAACGGCATGGCGGTGAAGTACCAGGGCGTCATCGACCTTGGCCCGCACCCGACGGATTGGGGGATGCGGCTGTTTCTGCCGACGAAGGTCATCTGGACCGGAGCGATCGTCAACACGCTGCTCTTTGCGCCGCTGTGGTGGCTGATCATCATGCTGCCGATGACGCTGCTGTTGCGCGTGCCGAGATGGCTCCGCAAGCGCAAGGGCCGCTGCCCCAACTGCGGGTATGACCTGCGCGGGAAACTCGGTGCCGGCTGCAGCGAATGCGGGTGGCGGCGCATTCGCTGACCTCAGATGGCAGATGCATCCCTAGCCGCGGGTGGCAACCCGCGGAGATCAACTATTGACAGGGGTCGCGTTTGCGGAAATGAAGCGTGTCCGCAGGTTGCCACCCGCGGCTGGGGACAGCCGATTCGCCGCAGTCGCCGTACCATGCGCGTTGCCGCATGCCGATCGAGCCGACCAATCAGAAAACGCTGTACCTCATCGATGGCCACGCGCAGTTCTTCCGCGCGTATCACGCCATTCGCTCGCCTATGTCGTCGCCGGTCACCAAGGAACCGACGAACCTGACCTACGGCTTCGTCGGCATGCTGCTGAAAGTGCTCAAGCAGTACAAGCCCGATTACCTCGCGGTGGTGATCGACGCGGCGGGCGATCGCGAGACGTTTCGCAGCGAGATTTACCC
>CAZCGB010000220.1:0-5546 GCA_964498045.1 uncultured Isosphaeraceae bacterium | reverse complement strand
AGGCTCTCATCGCCCTCAAGCGCAACGGCGAAGTAGCGGTTCGCGACGACAAGGGACGCGAACTTGAGAAGACCAAGATTCCCTATGGTGCGATCATCAAAATCGGCCACGGCGAGAAGGTGAAGAAGGGCCAGATCCTGGTCGAATGGGACCCCCACCGCACCCCGATTCTCGCTGAGAAGTCCGGCTTCATCCGCTTCAAGGACATTGACAGCGACACCGTCAAGGAAGATACGACCAAGGGCGGCGTGCGCGAATTGGTGGTCATTGAACACACCGGCGAGAAGCATCCACAGATCAACATCGAAGACTCGTCGGGTCAGATCCTCGACTTCCACCACCTGCCCGCCAAGGCGCGCATCGAAGTGAAGGAAGGCCAGGAGATCAAGATGGGTCAGATGCTCGCGCGTCAGCCCAAGGAAGTGAAGAAATCCGCGGACATCGTCGGCGGTCTGCCGCGCGTCACAGAGATCTTCGAGGCCCGAACGCCCAAGGAGCCGGCCGTCGTCGCCGAAATCTCCGGTCGAGTCGAACTCCATTCCGACAAGCGCAAAGGCAAGATGACCATTCGCGTCATCTCTGAAGGCGGCCAGGAATTCGATCACCACGTTCCGCAAGGCAAGCACTTGCTGGTGCACACCGGCGATTATGTGAACGCGGGCGATCCGCTGACTGAGGGCCCGCTGATTCCCTCTGACATCCTCAAGATCAAGGGCGAGGAAGCGTTGTACGCCTACATGCTCGATGAAGTGCAGAACGTCTACCGCGCTCAGGGCGTGCCGATTTCTGACAAGCACATCGAAGTCATCCTGAGGCAGATGCTCAGCAAGGTGCGCGTGCTGACCTCCGGCGACAGCGAACTGCTTCCCAACGAAGTCGTGGATAAGTTCGCATTCAAGCAGAAGAACCAGGCGCTGCTCGCGCAGCTCGTCGTGACCGAGCCGGGCGACACCACGCTTGTGAAGGAAGGCCGCTACAGCAAGGATGAGGTGCGCGAGGCCAACGCGATCGCGGAGGAAGCCGGAAAGAACCCGGCCAAGACCCGCAAGCCGAAGCCTTCGACCGCCAAGCCTCTGCTGCTGGGGATCACCAAGGCGTCGCTGCAGGCCGAATCGTTCCTTTCTGGCGCGTCATTCCAGGAGACGACCAAGGTGCTCACCGAGGCTTCGCTGCGCGGCGCCGTCGACGAGCTCACCGGCCTGAAGGAGAACGTGCTGCTCGGCCACCTCATCCCAGCCGGGACGGGCTTCGATCCCTACGCCAAGATGAGGGTCCGCAAACTCGTGCAAGACCTGCCTGGCGGCGATCAGGATCGAGCCTCAATGATGGCTGACGCTGTTCACGGGGCCGAGGCCTTGGGGGCTGAACGTCCTTCAGCGGTGGTGGAAGTCGTCCCGCGGACGCCGGTCGGGACCCCTGCTCCCGTAGGCGATGAATGATCAGGCTGACCGATCTTGGATGGCTGAATCGAGATGAATTCGAACCCAGGCCCACCCCTCACCGGGTGGGCCTGTTTCTTTGCCGGGCGGCTGGCTGGCAAGCCGATGCACAAGCGCAGGAACTCAAGGTTTCCGGCGTACTCTATTTTGCGACTGCCGCAGAAATCAGGCGTTCCCTTGACATGGCATTTCCGGTAGAATGTGTCGGTTAGGGATTTTTCGGGCATCCAGCGGGTGATTGCGAATCCAGCAATCAGCTGGAGAGTCGAGAGCGAAGCACGTTCAACTTCCGGCGCACCACGCCGTCGCCGGACAAACCTTGGAGATCATGAAGCAATGACGCTGCTGAAACGAGCCTTGGTCGTGGCGATGTTGGGCATCGCCGTCCCGGCATGGGCGCAATCTGATACTGGACTGAATCTTCCGGTGCGGCCAACGAAGAATGGCGCGCCAGGAACCGGGGTTGGCGACCAGTTCGGCGCGATTCCTCGGCATCCGCTTCCCAAGCGCGCGTATGTGCGCAAGCCAACAGGTGAATCACGACTCATCGTGAAGTTCGCTGACTGGGCCCGCATGCGTCCGCAAGTTGACAAGGCGATGCGCTCCAGCGCAAGCGTTGACATGACTGCGTTCGACGCGATCTCCAATCAATACAACCTCACCTTCTCGTCGGTGTTTGGCCCCACCATTTCTGAAAGCGATCTGAAGGCGCTGGAACGACGCGCCGCCTTGAACTCGAACAAGGCGCAGCCGGATCTTGCAGGCATGGTGTACGTTGACGGCAACGCCGGCGTGCTCGAGACCGCCGCAAACGCACTGAACAAACTCGATATCGTTGAGTGGGCGTACTTCCAGGAGAAGTTCCGCCCGGCGTGCTACCCGCTGTTTGGCCCCGCCCCAGCCGTCGCCGCCAGCGCGATGGCGACCCCCAAGCCCGCATACGACCCGCCGGGCGATGAAGGCGGCACAGCCGGCACCGAAGCGGATTGCGGCGATTGTATTGATTCGATCGGCTGTGGCGACTGTTTCACCGCGACCCCGGGAATTCCATTCTGCGAGAATCCCGCTGGAGACGCAGGTTGCTGCGACACGGTCGGCACCGTTCGACCATTCTGCGTGGATCCCGATATCGGCGGCGAATGGGACGAGGTCTGCGTCGCCATTGCACACTTGTTCTGCGATCCAGGCATTGGTGCAGATCGCTGCGCTAGCCTGATCAACGGCTCATGTTTCGAAGCGCATGGAACCGCTGGCTGCGTCAACGAGACATGCTGCAACACCGTCTGCGCACTCGACACATTCTGCTGCGAAAACGTGTGGGACGCCGCATGCGTCGCACTGGCGAACGCCAATTGCGTCAATCCCGGCGGCGGTGGACCCACGCCTGATTTGACCGCGCTGCAGGGTTACCTCCGTCGCGCAAGCTACGAGAACCAGCCCGGAGGCGCCCCAACGCCATTGGCGCTGCCCGCACCGGATTTTCCGGGCTTCACCGGCGAAGGCATGTGGCTCTTTGATGACCAGTATCTGACCGACCACCCCGGTGCGCCGGTTCCGCAACGCTACAGCGGCCTGTACGGCCTCGGCCGGCAGTTGCTTGAGGAGTACAACGTCAACACCTACAACGGCGCCCGCGGACGGGGAATCAAAGTGGCGGTCATCGAATGGGCTTACTACCAGGGCCACGAAGACCTTGACGTCATCTCCGAGCCCGGACAGACCCTGATCACCATTCCCGATGTCGGCCATCCTGATCACGCCACGGCTTGCCTGGGCATCATCAACGCCCAGATCAACGGCTTCGGCATGAACGGCATTGCGCCTGATGCGAAGGCGTACTTCTTCCCGCTCACCTCGGTTGAAGAAGGCCCGCGCGAGTTTGCGGCATTCACGCACATGATCCAAACGCTTGAGGCTGGCGACGTTTGCTCCAACTCATGGGGCGGCGGCGGCAACCTCAACACCAATGAAGGCACCTGGACGCTGATTCGTCTCGCATCGGATATCGGCATCACTGTTTGCATCGCCGCCGGCAACGATTGCGCGAATCTTGATGACGCCAATGATCTCGGCGACAGCGGCGGCATCGTTGTTGGCGCTGCCACACCCGGCCGCACGTTTGGCCGCTTGACTTTCAGCAATTTCTACCAGCAAGGTACGGCTGCCAACGGCAACATCGTGCACTTCTCGGGATGGGGCGAGTCAGTTCCCGCCCTCGCAGGAAGTGCCGATGTGTTCTTCCCCGACAACAACTGGAATCGTTCGTACTGCAACGACTTCAACGGCACCAGCGCAGCTTGCCCCGCCGCAGCCGGTGTGGTGGCGTGCTTGCAGGGCCTTGCCAAGCAGTTCTACGGCATCCCGCTCAAGCCTGAGCAGATTCGTTCCGCCATCGCAGGAACCGGCTTCCCGCAGATGGGCATGCCCAATCCCGACGATCTCCCCGGGTTCCCTGATGAAGTGCCCTGCGGGCCTGATACCGACTTCGATTCGGGCCCCAACAAGATTGGCCCGTATCCTCGTCCGGAGCGTGCCGGCTACTTCATTCTCAACCAGTCAAGCGTTGGCTTTGATGGCGCGCCACTGGTGGATGACGTCACGGTTATTCGCGGCAACAAGCTCTTCGGCAACAAGTTCTCCATCAAGGGCAGCGACGACAACTATCTCGTCGTCGATTCCCTGTACACGCTTCGCAAGTTCCGCCCGAACCTAGCTCGGCCAGCTTCGCTTGTGACTTATCTCGGCACGGGTGAAATCGCAGACATCATGGTGACTGGTCACACCGACGCCATCGGCAACAGCGTACAGATCAACTATGAGTACTCGTCTCCAGGCGGCGTGTCGTTCCTGACGACCGAAATCTTCGACTTCTCCGCGAAGAAATGGGTGACGCTCTCATTTGAAATATGCCCACTTCCAGGCGACGACATCAACGGCGTTCAGCTCGCCACCGCGGCCCAGCGCTTCATCGATCAGGCCAACGGCAATCGGATGTACGTGCGACAATACGTCCTCGGCCTTGGCGGGCCTGTGGTGCCGGGCGCCTCGACCACGTTGACAATGCGTTGGGACCTCATCAATCTCACCGTCGGCAACGGCAGTGTCGGTGGCGAGACGCCCTGACGCACGGCTGGGCATGAATTCAAGTCGCATCCCCACTCCCCGGCGCCGCGGCGCCGGGGAGTTTTCATTGGCTGATCGTCGCGCCGGCAAATGAAGGCAAGGCAATGACGCACCACAAGCTGGTCAGCGTCGAATCGTGTGCTTCCGGCCAGCGCCATGGCGATTTATCGCCTGGACAGCCATCGGTGAAGTTCAGCAGCGCCCGCGTGACGGGAGAGTCTCAGAGCGCCGGGTCTGATTCTGGCTCAATCGCTCTCGACGGAGCGATCAGTGCTTTGCCCATGCCTTCCAGCAGGCTCGATGCAGGCGAATACCGTCGCTGCATGCACCGCCATGATGCTGGGTCGTCAGTTCAGTTCCATTCCCGGCCTGGGTGGGCAATGCGAACAACTTCGCGCTCAGCGATTTGGTCGCCAAACGAAGAGATCATGGATCCAGCCTCTTCTTCAAGTTGAGTTGACCGATCACAATTCGGAACCGAGCTGGATCGATGTTCAGTCGAATTCACATTGCTGCAAAGTTCGATTCATCAACCTCGAGTCCGTCCTCGCCGCATACGGACTCCAGCCTGTTGGGCGAGATGCCAATGCTGTCAACGCCGACGTGGGGGCTTTGGAACTGCCGCGAAGAGCAGGACGGGCTTGCAGCGATCAAATACAACCTGAAGGGGCGGGACAGGAACGTCCTGCGGCCAGAGCAAAGCAGTCCAAGAGGGTCGAGTGTGGACTCTCGCCCAACGAGCACACGCCGCGCCTTCATCTCCTCCTGCCGAAATCGGGGACCTCCTGCACAAGCGGCTCACGCCACCGAGCAGAAGCCGGACTTCGCCGCCTCATGGGAAGTCCGATGCCTGACGAAGGACACCCATAGAGCGGGTTCACGGCTGACGTGGCATCACAAGGTTCTCACAAAGCCTTCATAGAAGCCGATCGGCAAGGTCTTCACGATTGGATTCTGGCGTAAAACCATTCATGTGCTGCTCTC
>CAZCGB010000219.1:0-5577 GCA_964498045.1 uncultured Isosphaeraceae bacterium | reverse complement strand
CTGATCGACGCCTTCGAGCCCGAGGGTTTCACCGCGCTCGCGAAGGACAGCATCTTCATGATGCCGCACTTGGGCGTACTGGCCGAGGTCCATCCGCAGGCGGCGGTCGAAGTCTTTGAAAAGGACTGCCTGATCTATCTCGGCACGTGCGTCGCGGCCAAAGGCGAGGGGAAGGTCGGCAAGCCGTGCTTCAAGTACACGATCAGCGGTGGACTCAAGGAATCGGGGACGATGCATGTCGGCGAGTTGAGTTTGCTTCCTCTCGGCCCTGACGAGCGTGTGTCAATGATCATTGAGCCCGAGCGCGGCTTCGATTGCGGCGCCGGGGCGGGCAAGCGCATCGAACGCGAGGCGCGGGGCGGCACGGTCGGGCTGATCCTCGACGCGCGCGGCCGGCCGCTGAAACTGCCGGATGAGCGAACCACGGCGCGGGCGACGATGGCCAGCTGGGTGAAGGCGCTGAACCTCTATCCAAACCACTGAACATGGCCCAGGCATACACCCCAGGATTGAAAGTCAGCCCCCGCACCACGCATCGCGCGCGCCGGGTCTTGCCCATCGCCGGCGACGTGCTGATCAAGGTCGGCGATGTCGTCAAGGCCCGCGACATCGTCGCGCGCACGTTCATGCCCGGCGACATCGCACCGCTCAACATCGCCAACCTCATTTCCACGCCCCCAGCCGACGTGCCCGGGTGCATGCTCAAGAAGGTGGGCGATCGCGTCACGATCGGCGAGGCCTTGGCGAAATCCAAGGGCGTCTTCGGCATGTTCAAGGCCGAGTGCAAATCCACCGCGGCGGGCGTGATCGAAAGCATCTCTTCCACCACCGGCCAGGTGATCATCCGCGGCGAGCCGCTGCCGATTCAGGCCGAGGCGTATCTCGCCGGTCGCGTGGTGGAGATCATTCCGCGCGAAGGATGCGTCATCGAAGCCCAATGTGCATATGTGCAGGGCATCTTCGGCATCGGCGGCGAGGCGCATGGCCGCATCGCCATCGCCTGCCAGTCGCATGAGGAGGAACTCGAAGCCGACCTCATCACGCCAGCGATGAAGGGCTGCATTGTCATCGGCGGGGCCCGCGTGACGCACGAGGCCATCGATCGGGCGAAGTCGCATGGCGTGGCGGCGATCGTCACCGGCGGCATCGACGATCAGGACCTGCGGAATGTGCTCGGCTACGACCTGGGTGTGGCGATTACTGGCTCGGAGAAGGTCGGTTTGACGATCATGGTGACCGAAGGCTTCGGTGAGATCGCCATGGCGCAACGCACGTTCAAACTGCTCACCTCGCACGCCGGCCGCGAAGCCGCGGTCAACGGCGCGACCCAGATTCGCGCGGGCGTGATGCGGCCGGAAGTCATCATTCCGATCGAATCTGACACCCAAGCCCACGGACTCCCGTCCGTGGGACCTGCCGACAAACTGCAGATCGGCGCGCCTGTGCGCGTCATCCGCGACCCGTATTTCGGCGTGATCGGCTCGGTCAGCGGGCTGCCTCATGAGCCGGTTGTGCTGGAATCGGGCTCCAAGGCCCGTGTCCTTGAAGTGAAGTTTGAGTCCGGCCAGCGCGCGATGATTCCGCGGGCCAACGTCGAGTTGATCGAAGAGTAATTCCGCATGCCTCCGCGAGCGCGTCAACTGAGGATGATCGCTGGCGCCTTCGCCTTGAAGACGCTGTGCGCGACGGCGTGCTGGGCCCAGGCATCGACGCCGGCGACAATCGCCGAAGCCCCCAAACCCTGGTTCGACACCAGCAAGTCCTGGCTGCTGATCATGGTGATCGTGCTGTGCGGCGCGGTGCTGATCATGGTGCAGCTTGCGCGCATGGGCATGAAGATGTGGGTGAGGCCGATCGCCGCGCTGCAGGCGGTGGATGAGGCCGTCGGCCGCGCGACCGAAATGGGCCGGCCATGCCTGTTCGTGCCGGGCATTCAGGACGTGGACGACATGGGCACGATCGCTGGCGTGAGCGTGCTGGGGCGCATCGCCAAGACCTGCGCGGAATACGGGGCCGATCTCGAAGTGCCGACCTCGCGCGGATTGGTGATGACCGCCTGCCGCGAAGCGATGCAGGCCGCGTACTACTCCGCGGGACGGCCGGACGCCTTCGATGCCGACAAGGTCAACTACATCACCGACGAGCAGTTCGGCTACGTGGCCTACCTCGTCGGCTCGATGGTGCGTCGCAAGCCCGCCGCGTGCTTCTACATGGGCACGTTCTACGCCGAGAGCCTGATGCTGGCGGAGACGGGCAACAGCATCGGCGCGATCCAGATTGCCGGCACGCGCGAGACTTCGCAGCTGCCGTTCTTCGTCGCAGCGTGCGACTACACGCTCATCGGCGAGGAGTTCTTCGCAGCGTCGGCGTACCTCTCGGGCCAGCCCGATCAGATCGGCAGTCTGAAAGGCCAGGACCTCGGCAAGTGCATTCTCGGCGCGATCATCATCATCGGCAGCCTGCTGGCGACCGCGGCGGCTTTCAGCGCGCCAGACTCGTCGCTGCGTCATGCCGTGGAGTATCTGCAGGGCACGATTCTCAAATGAAAGACAGAACTGATCGTTCTTGACGACCGACGCGCCCGCGGGTTGCCACCCGCGGCTGGGGACCGAACCAACTGTTCCCTCATCCCTCGCACCCGACTCCTGATTCGTACTCTCCCGGATGCTGAAGAAAACCGTTCCACTCTGGATCGCCGGCATCGGCGGCATCATCGTGATGATCGCCTTCTTCTCGCCGCGCCTGGAGGAAGTCGGCAACGAGGTCAGCACATGGTTCAACATCCTCGCCGCGTTCGCGTTCATCCTGGGCGGAGGCAACCTGCTGAAGATGAATCTCAAGAAGGTCTCCGACCGCGCGCCGGGCTGGGGGTACGCGGCGGTGCTGCTCATCTCGTTCCTGGCGATGCTGATTGTCGGCATGCTGAAGGTGCGCGTGCCGCCCGCCGCGGAGTTCCTTGACGCGAAATGGTCTGGCAAGTACGACGAGCAGGGTGGCGCGTACTGGTGGCTGTACAACTACTCGTACTCGCCGCTGGCGGGAACAATGTTCGCGCTGCTGGCGTTCTTCGTGGCGTCGGCGGCGTACCGCGCGTTCAGGGCCAAGAACGTCGAAGCCACGCTGCTGCTGGGCACCGCGTTCATCGTGCTGCTGGGCCAGTGCTATGCCGGCGCGCTCATCACCGAGCCGCTCGACAACGTCGCGCCCGGCGCGACGATTCCCGGCCTGAAAATCTTCATCCTGCAGGTGTTCAACACTGCTGGGCAACGGGCCATCATGATCGGCATCGCGCTGGGCATCGTCGCCACCAGTCTCAAGGTCATCCTCGGCATCGATCGTTCATACATCGGATCGGATTCGGCCTAAGGCATGCTCAACCTCCTTCGACATCTTGACCGCCGCTGGATCTTCCTGGCGATGTTCCTCGCCGTGGCGGTGCCCATCCTGTTTCAGTGGACGTTTCCCGAAGCGCCCACGCAGACGGTGCGCGACGCGTTCGACCTGATCGAGAACCTGCCGCCCGAATCCACTGTGATGGTGCCGATGGACTACGACCCAGGCAGCAACGCCGAACTGGACCCCATGACCTTCGCGTTCGTGCGGCACCTGTGTTTGCGCCACGCCAAGATCGTCTTTGTCACGCTCTGGCCCAACGCCGGCCCGCTGGTCGACAACGTCGTCAACTCTGTGATTCGGGGCGAGTTCGGCGATCAGTACCGCTATGGCGAGAACTACGCTGACCTCGGTTACAAGTCCGGCAACGAGATGGTCATCAACGTCATCGCCACCGACCTGCGTGCCCAGTTCAAGACCGACAAGGACAATCACCCGCTCGATTCCATGGCTATCACGCGCGATTTGCGAAGCGTTGGCGATGTCAAACTCATCGCGTCGGTCTCGGGCGGCACGCCCGGCGCCAAGGAATGGGTGCAATACGCCGGCACGCGGTTGAACGTGCCCGTCATCGCGGGAGCCACCGGCGTGCAGTCCACGCAGTTGTATTCGTATTACCCTGCACAAATGCAAGGTCTGCTTCCGGCCATCAAGGGCGCGGCGGAATATGAGCGGCTCCTCGGCGAGAAGTACCCGCAATTCAGCAAGGAAGACAAGACCGAAGCCATCCGCAAGATGGGCCCGCAGCTCTTTGGCCACCTGCTGCTGATCCTGCTCATCATCCTCGGCAACTATGTGTACTTCATGGATCGACGTCGCGGCCGCGGCGCGGGAGCGGGGGCAGTGGGGGGGCCGCGATGAAACGCGAGACGCTCATTTGGACCATCGTCTTCGTGCTTGGCGGGCTTGGCCTGCTGTACAACGGCGCGATCCGCCAGGGCGGCATGGCCAAGCAGTACGTCGCCGCCGAGCCGGTCAATCCCGACAAGCCCGACGGGCCGCAGCATTACGTCTCGCGCACGCCTCTGGAGCATGACGCGCATCCGCAGACGGTGTTCTTCAGCACGCCGCGCACCATCGGCATCTGGTTCGCCGCGTTCCTCACGCTCTGCATCTTCTCGTTCCTGTACAAGGACAATCCGTTCTATAAGTTCGCCGAAAGCGTCTTCATCGGCGTGTCGGCGGCTTCGTACATGGTCGCGGCGTTCTGGGAGCAGATCGTCCCCAACCTGCTGGGCGAACTCGTGCCCAAACTCATGAAGATGTCGCTGTACCCCGCGGCTGAGATCGACCCGAGCACGCCGTGGAAGTTCTGGGCCCGGCTGGCCTGCGCCGCACTGGGCGTGATGCTGCTCTGGCGGCTCGCGCCCAAGGGCCAGTGGATCGCGCGCTGGCCGCTGGCGGTGATCATCGGCACCATGGCGGGCATCCGCACCATGGTGTTCATCCAGACCGACCTGTTGGGCGTGGTCAGCAGCACCGTGATGCCGCTGGTCGCGATGAACCCCACCGGCGGGCTGGACTTCTGGCAGTCGCTGCGGCAGACGTGCATGGTGCTGGGCGTGCTGGCGTGCCTGTTCTACTTCTTCTTCTCGATCGAGCACAAAGGCGTGCCGGGGCGCATCGCGCGCGTGGGCATCTGGGTGTTGATGATCACCTTCGGAGCTTCCTTTGGCCTGACGGTGATGGGCCGCATCGCACTGCTCTCGGAGCGGCTGATCTTCCTTTTCGACGACTGGCTGTGGTGGATCGATCCAACGCATGCGCGGCACGCGGCGGCGATGCTGATGTGGTGCGGGATGGTTTGATCGCCGGCCGCAGACAGATTCCCCGAACAGAATCCAATCGTTGACAGCGCACAGGGGTAGCCGTACACTCTGCACTTCACTTCGTGATTCACGCGTTGGACGGGTTTTCCTCGGTCGGCGGCGTGGACGTTCGCATTGCAGAAAGTCGTTCAGGCCAGCCATGACACCCACCCATCGCGTATCACCCACCCGCAAGGGCAAGCGTCGCTCGCACCATGCCCTCAAGCCGATGAACTCGGCCCGGTGTCCCAACTGCCAGAATCCCAAGCAGCCGCACCGCGCGTGTCCGGAGTGCGGGTACGTTCGCCCCGGACTGTCGGTGAAGACCGGCGGAGAGTCCTGATTCATGCGCATCGGCGTGGACGTGATGGGCGGC
>CAZCGB010000218.1:0-5589 GCA_964498045.1 uncultured Isosphaeraceae bacterium | reverse complement strand
GGCGACCTTGGTCACCTTCGTCATGGGCACGCGCACCATCCACATGCGGCCGGCGCGCTGGCGGCGATAGTTCCGCTCCTGACGTCGCACGCGGGAGAGCTTCTCCAGCGCGTTCTGCACCGGGCGCTGCATGCGCATCAGCCGCTGAATCGTCTTGAGGTCAGCCGGCCGAACCGGCGTCTTCTTGACAGTGAAGGTGATGGTCTTGGACGGTGCGAGAATGTCGGATGCGGGAGGCATGGCGCTGGAAACCTGCTTTCAGAAGGGGCGGAGAGTATAGCCGACCGCTTCACAATGGACAAGGTATCCGACGCCGCGGCCACGGCCGGGAATCTCTGGGACAAAGATGGAAAAAGAACGTTTCAGATGATCCTCTCCACCCGTCTATTTCGCTTGGAGGGGACGAAGCATGCGCATGCGACGGCCAGTACGCCGCAGACATGACTCCGCTTGCCGATGTGAACCCAATCTGGAGACTGACATGTTCGCCATGAGGAAGAACCGTACCGCTGCGTTGTTGGCACTCGGCGTGACAACAGCGCTTTGCGCCGCTGCGAACGCCGCGGTCCTGCAGGACAACTTCAACAACAACGCAGCCGAGGCCAATTGGGCGCCGTTCAACGCTGGGACCACCAAAGTCAGCGAAACGGCTCACCGCCTGTGCTTCCGTTCCACAAGCGACACCGTCGGATTCCGAAGGGCGGGCTACAACAGCAATAGCTGGACCTACCGCGGCCACCTGAACGCCACCATCAAGTTCGACTACAACGTCAACGTGGCGAGCCTCACTGGCAGCGAACAGGCGGCGGTGGGCGTGTACACCATCGAACCTGACGACGCGAGCTCCCTGGAAGTCCTCGTCTATCAGAAGGCTTCCGGCTGGTTCGTGGAACTGGAGCTGTTCGTCGATGAAGGATCGGGCCTGCACTCGGTGTTGCGACAGGTGAAGCCGATCAGCTCAGGCACGGGCACCGTTGAGGTCAAGTACGTCAAATCCACCGACACCATGACCGTCAAGGTCAACGGTCAGAACAAGATCACCGTGCCGAATCTCAACAACGGCTATGGCCCATTCGACCTCGAAGTGCAGTTGTTCGGCTCAACCACAAAGACCAGTTGCGCGTACGCCGACTTGTGGATCGACAACTTCTCCCTGCAGGGCACGCTTGACGGCATCTGACGATCATTGCGCCGACAAACGCCGCAAGCCTCCAAACCTGGGCTATTCCGACCCGCTCACGCGATCGACTTCCTCCATGCTCGTCACGCCCTGTGAAACAAGCTGGTAGCCGTATTGCTGCAGCGTGGTGAACAAGCCCTGGTCGGCGATCGATCGAATGCCCGTGATGGTCGGCGTCTTCAGGACGATGTCGCGCATCGCGTTGGTGAACTCCAGCAGTTCAAACAGCGCTCGTCGACCGACATAGCCGGTGCGAAGACACTTGCGGCAACCCGTCGGCACGTAGATTTGCGGCACACCGCCGTGCTGCGCGCCCATCTTCATGTTCTGCGCGGGCGTGGGTTTCACGGCTTTCTTGCAAGTCTCGCAGAGGAGTCGCACAAGGCGCTGGGCAATGATGAGATTGAGAGCATTTGCGACAAGGTACGGCTCGACGCCAAGATCGAGCAGACGGAAGACCGCACCGATGGAGTCCTTGCTGTGCACAGTCGTGTACACCAGATGGCCGGTCATCGCCGCCTGCATGGCGACGGTGGCAGTTTCAATGTCTCGGATTTCGCCGACGAAAATGACATCGGGGTCCTGACGAAGGACTGATCGAAGGATTGTCGCGAACGTGTTGCCGACCTTCTGGTCGATGGGAATCTGCGTGCAGCCGTCGAGGTAGTACTCGACGGGGTCTTCGATGGTGATGCAATTGCGCGTATGCACGTCGATTTCGCGCAAGCACGAATACAACGACGTGGTCTTTCCCGAGCCGGTGGGGCCGCAGGCGAGGACAAGCCCCGCGTCTTTGGTGGCGATGGTGCGCAGCTTCTCGTACATCCACGGCACGAGGCCGAGCTCATGAAGGCGGCTGGGCGCGTTGGATGAGTCGAGCACACGGATGACCATCTTCTGTCCATGCACCGAGGGCGTGAGGCTGACACGGTAGTCGACGCGCTTGCCCTTGATGGACACGGAGAAGTGGCCATCCTGCACCACGTTTTTCTGGCTGGTGTCGATCTGGCAGAGGATCTTCACCACGCCGAGGATGCGCTTGAAGATGCTCATGCTGAGGTCCACTGCCGTGACCATGTAGCCGTCGACGCGCAGACGCACACCGGCGTTCTCCACGCGCGGCTCGATGTGAATGTCGGTCGAGCGCGAACGGAACGCCGCCAGCAGCATCAGGCGGAACGCGCGAATGCCCTCGCCCGCCTCGTCGTCCGTACCGCTGTCGAGGCCTGAGGACTCGGCCTGGTGCACGGTCACGCCGCGCATGTCGACGAGGCTGATGTCGGTCTCGTTGAACGGCTTCTGCGGCGCGGCGTCGATGATCTCGCGAAGCTTCTTCTCATACGAGGTCTGCGCATCGGTGACTTCGTCGTTCAAATCGATGTCGACCGTCGCCGCCTGCAGGAACGGATCGCTCTTCTGATCTTCGATCGCACCCTTGAAATCCGGCGTCTTGCGGCGATTCTTGTGCGGCGCCTGCTGCTGCGGATCGATGTACCGCAGTTCCGTCGACCCGATGCGCACGACGTCGCCGTTGTCGAGCATCTCCACCGCGATCTTCTTGTCGTTGAGCTTCGTGCCGTTGGACGAATTGAGGTCCCGCACGCGGAAACCGCCCTCCCACGGCTCAATGACGCAATGGTGGCGGCTGGCCTTGTCGTCGGCGAGGACGATGGCATTGTCGGGCAGTCGCCCGACGGTCAGCGTGTCCATGCCGAGGTCGAGGCGGCGGAAGCCTGTGGCGCTTTGAACTTCGATTTGCGGCATCGTTCTTTCTGCTGGCGCGGCCGTGTCCGCGCGTCGGTTTGGTCGCTGATTGCGAACACCGGAGTCTACCAGTTGATCGTTGCTCATCCAACAAGCTATGCCGCTCCATGGCAAATCCTGCTCGCGAACAGAATTGTTGCTGAGCAAAGATCGGGATGACTTTCGGGTGTCAATTCGGAGTTCAACGGCTTGCTCCTGCTGGCGGAGGCCCGTACCTTGTCGTTGTTCAATGGTTCGCACCTGCCGTCGGAAAGGTCCAGCATGATCGTCGGCGTCGTCAGCGAAACTCACCCGGGCGAGCGTCGCGTCGCACTGACGCCATCCGCGCTCTCACCATTGACCAAAGCGGAGTTGAAAATCGTCATACAGTCCGGCGCAGGACGTCAAGCCGGATTTGGCGACGGGGAATACCAGGCCAAGGGCGCGAAGATCGCCGGCTCGCGCGAGGATGTGCTGCAGCAGGCCGACATCATCTGCGGAGTGCGGATCAGCGGACCAGCAGGCCTGCGGCGCGAGCAAGCTGTCGTTGGCCTGGCTGACCCTCTGGGCAACACCGCATTGGCGCAGGCGCTGGCTGAAGCGGGCGTGCGGGCCTTCGCGCTGGAGCTTCTGCCTCGAATCACCCGAGCGCAATCGATGGATGTGCTGTCATCGCAGGCGACCATCGCAGGATACAAGGCGGTGCTTCTGGCGGCGACCCATCTGCCGCGCATGATGCCCATGATGATGACCGCGGCTGGCACTGTTCCCGCCGCCAAGGCGTTTGTGATCGGCGCTGGCGTGGCAGGATTGCAGGCCATCGCCTCGTGCCGGAAATTGGGCGCGGTGGTGACGGCATACGACGTCCGCCCTGTGGTCAAGGAGCAGATCGAGTCTCTCGGCGCCAAGTTCCTGCAGATCGAGCTCTCCGGGGCACTTGCCGAGGGACAAGGCGGATACGCCAAGTCGATGGACGAAGAGTTCTACAAGCGTCAGCGTGAGATGATGGCTGCCACCGTGGCGCAAAGCGATGTGGTCATCACCACTGCTGCTGTGCCGGGCAGGCCGGCTCCGGTTCTGGTGACGGCAGAAGCCGTGCGCGGCATGCACGCCGGCGGCGTCATCGTTGATCTCGCGGCCCGCGTCGGCCACATCGGCGGAAATTGCGAACTGACCAAGCCCGACGAGATTGTCGCCACCGAGAACGGCGTGACCATTCTCGGCCCGACCAACCTGCCTTCAACCGTTCCTCAGACCGCCAGCCAGTTGTATGCCAAGAACATGGCGACATTTCTTGTTCATCTGTGCAAGGACAACAAGGATGGCCGCCTGACTTTGAACATGAGCGACGAAATCACCGCGCAGACGCTCATCGCCGACAACGGCGCGATCACCAACGAGCGCGTGCGGCAAGCACTTGGCGTCACATGATGTCCATCGCCCCACTCACGCCGGCTCGTCGTCTCCGAATGCTCTCCTTCACGGGAGTAACCGAACGTGCCTGACCTCTGGTCCTCGATCTTCGTCTTCGTCCTCGCGGCGTTTCTGGGCCTCGAAGTCATCAAGCGCGTCTCGCCGCTGCTGCACACGCCACTGATGAGCCTGACCAACGCCATATCCGCGATTGCGGTGATCGGCGCAATTGAGATCGCAGGCGAACAGCGCACCGCTCTCAGCACCTGGTTGGGCTTCTTTGCGGTTGTGCTGGCGACGAGCAACATCGTGGGCGGATTCATGATCACCGACCGGATGCTGAAGATGTTCAAGGAGCGCAAGCCCGGCTCCGGGTCTTCGAATGCAGGCTCGACGAAACCGCAAGGCACCGGAGGCGCGGCCTCATGACCTGGCCCATCGCAATCTCGCAAACGCTGCTCTCGCAGTTGTCGCAGTTTTCCGTGCCGCAGACCGGCGATGAATTCAAGTTCTCGGAAGCCGCCCAGCAGATTCTCGAAGGCCACCTGCCCGGCGCGCAGAGTGCGTGGATCAACATCGCGTACGTGATCGCCGCAGTGCTGTTCGTGCTGTCCTTGAAATGGCTCAGCGCGCCGAAGACCGCACGTCGCGGTGTGCTGGCCGGCGAAATCGCCATGGCCCTCGCCATCATCGGCACGCTGCTCAAGCACAACATCGTCAGCTACGAATGGATCATCGTCGGCATTGTGATCGGTTCTGCCATCGGCGTGCCGCTCGCGGTGTTCATGCCCATGACCGCTGTGCCGCAGCGCACGGCGATCTCGCATGCATTCGGCGCGCTGGCCGCGGCGCTCGTCGGCACGGCGCATTACTCGCTGCACCAGCCCGCCATCGACCACCTCACGATGGGCCTGCTCGCCTTCGAGGTTCTGCTGGGCTCGCTCACTTTCACCGGCAGCGTGATGGCCTTCGGCAAACTGCAGGAACTTCTGCCCAGCGCGCCGTGGACGTTCAAGAATCAGAACATTTTCAACCTCTCCATTCTCGGCGCGACAATCGGCGTGGGTGTCGTGCTCACGATCTGGCCCCACCTTTCGTGGCTGTTCCCCATCTTCCTGCTCCTGGCCATGACTTTTGGCGTGCTGCTGATCCTCCCCATCGGCGGCGCGGACATGCCCACGGTGATCCCGCTGCTGAAATCCTACGCGGGAATGTCGGCCTCCATGATCGGCTTCGTTCTCGACAACAAGCTG
>CAZCGB010000217.1:0-5620 GCA_964498045.1 uncultured Isosphaeraceae bacterium | reverse complement strand
GAAGACGATCTGGCATCCGAGCGCGGCGTAGTGCAAAGCCGAAACGTCAAAACGTCGAAACGTCAAAACGTCAAAACGTCAAAACGTCAAAACGAACAAACTCCGCTTCTTTGGACGTGCAACGCTAGGGTTGCACGTCCATCTCTTGGCGCTGTATTTCGACGTTTTGACGTTTCGACGTTTGCTTACGTGTCCGGCACTTCCGCCAGCACGGGCTTCTGCGGCCGCGTGCCCAGCTGCGGGCGGAACCGGTCCTTGAATTCCTCCATCGGCTCGCCATTCATCAATCGCGCGGGGAAGCGCTTGACGAGTTCCTCCACGGCTTCGCTGTACAAACCGCTGGTGGCGTTGATGGCGGTCTTGTCGAACAGGCCCACGGTGACCATGCTGCGCTTCGCGGCGTCATCGTGGAAGAAGTACGCCTCGTAGCCGGTCATGCGCAGCTGCTTGGCGTACGACTCGGCCTGCCGCTGAATCTCGGCGTAGGTCAGTTTGCCGCTGCCCAGGTCGTCCCACACAGCGACGTCGAGCGTGTACATCGGCTTGACCCTGGGATGCTCGCGCCGCGCATAGTGCAGGTCGTAGGGATGCAGGTCCGCCTGCATGGGGCGGAGGTCGAGGTGCGTGAGCATGATGCGCGGGAACACCGGCTGGTCCTGAAACTTGATCGACTTGAGCCAGTTCTTGTCCTCAGCTTGCTTGGGATCGTCGCGGTCCTTGTATTCGCCGAACACGACCATCGCGCCGTTGCCGGTGGGATGCACGCGCAGCCCCTGCACCTGCGGCGCGATCTTCTGCGTCTCGGAGATCATGCGCTGGGCCGCTTCAGTGGCATTGCCTTCGGTGAACGTGCCCAGCACCAGGGACCACACGCCCATCTGCTGGGCAGCGACGGTGGAAGGCAGAGGCGGCACCTCATCGGCGGACGCGCCCGCGCGGACTGGCGCGGGCGCGGGCAGCGCGGAAGTATTTTCGTTGGATGATGTTTTCGCGCTGTCGCCGCCAAGGGGGCGGCCGCGGCTGTCGCGCACAATCGGCGGCAGGTTTGACGGGCGCGGCGCAATTTCCGCGTCGTCCACGCCCTGGTCCCTGAGCCAGTTGGAGGCGTAATACTCGCCGTCGGCGATGCTTCCGCGAGTTCTCGTACCTTGTTTGGACGAGGCGGATTTTTTGGAGGAATTCGACGGGCTGTTCTGATCGCTGGCGCAGCCGGTGAGAATCGCGCAAAGAATCGCGATCGCACGCGTGGCAAATCGGGTTTTATCGGAACGGAATCTGAACATGAACGGAGGTCTGGAACGACGTTTCGCGCGGCGGGCGAAATCATCCGCGGCTTCACGTCCGAGAAGTGTCGTAAACCTACGTGCCTCAGGCATTTGTGTCAAAAGAGTCGAGAAATCTAAAGTTCAAGCAAAAGCGTGCATTCCGACGATACCTCTTGCCAGTGAAACGCGGCGGATTTTCGCCCCCCAACCACCCGCGTCTCATGACGGCCCGAGCTCGTCTCCACCTCGCGTGATTTGACTCGCACTGGACCGTCAAGGAGCAGAACTTCTTCATGTCCGACTTCTCGATACAACCGGCGGGACACAGCCCGATCCACTCGATCCGGCACGTGGCCTCCTCCTCCTCGCTCTCATCCGTCAGCGGCTCGCGCCGCATGGATGCGTACAACGCCTCGTCGATCGGCGCCGCCGGCGGCGACCGCGTTGAACTCTCCGACATGGCGAAACTCCTCGCCAAGATGCGCGACATGCCCGAGGTCCGGCAGGATCGCGTGGATTCCGTGCGCAACGCGATCGATCGCGGCACATACGAGACCAGCGACCGCATCGACCTCGCCATCGACCAGCTGCTGCAGGAAGAGGATCTCCTGGGTCAGTGACTTGACGGATGTTTCTGCAGTCGCGCCGCCGCCTTCACCGATGACGATGGCAGCGACGACAACAACAAGCCCCGTTCACCCAACGGCCCGCGGCCCCCGCCCGGGCCTTGTTGTTTTTCGAGATGCAGGCTCAGGCGTTGTGCGAGAAACGGAAAAAGCGCGAAAACCTCGGCGTAACTGATCCTCCTTCCTCGCCAGCCTCGCTTGAGGCATTGTCCCGGCCGCTTCAACGGAGGATCACGACATGCACGCCCAACTGTTCATCTTGCCGCTGCTGGCAGCGGCTGTCTGCTCATCATCATCAACCGCAGGCTGGACCTACACCTTGCTGCTGCCATCGGGGGCCACCACCGGCCGGGTGGATGCCGTGCTTGCCGGACAGCAGGCAGGCATGATCAACCTTCCGCCCGCCAACACACGCGGAGCATTGTGGACCGGCAGCCCGGCATCATGGGTGGACCTGACGCCCAGCGGGGCCGGCTCATCGCGCGTCTACGGCATGGCGGGCAATCAGCAAGTGGGCTACGCGACCATCAATGCGACGGGCTCGGTGAACGCCGCGCTTTGGACGGGCACAGCAGCATCGTTCGTGAATCTCAATCCGGCAGGCTCGGATGCTTCATACGCCTACGGCGTCGCAGCCGGTCAGCAAGTCGGCGTTGCGCAGTTCAACAACATCTATCGCGCTTGCCGCTGGAGCGGAACGGCTGCATCGCATGTGAGTCTGCATCCCTCGGGCGCTGCGGAATCGTTCGCGCAGGCGACCACCGGCATGCAGCAGGTGGGATACGCCGACTTCGGAAGCGGGTACCGCGCGGGACTTTGGTCCAACACCGCCGCGTCGTGGGTGAATCTCCATCCGGCCGGCGCGTCGTTCTCGATCGCCTACGGCATCTCCGGCAATCAGCAGGTTGGGTACGCAAGTTTCCCTGGCGGGCCGCACGCCGGTGTATGGACGGGAACCGCAGCGTCATGGGTGGACCTGAACCCGCCTGGCGCGCTGTACTCAACTGCGTATGCGATCGCCAGCGGACGTCAGGTCGGAGGGGCGACGTTCAGCGCCAACGACGGCCGGGCCGGCATGTGGTCAGGAACCGCAGGCTCCTTCATCGACCTCGACGCGATTCTTCCCGCGGGGCAATACGGCAGCTCCGGCGCATTTTCCATCGCCGTCACCGGCTCAACGATCATCGTCGGCGGCATCGCCAACAGCATCAGCCTGGGCCAAGCCGTCCCCGTCATCTGGACGTTCACGCCTTCGGCGGGCGACGTCAACGGCGACGGGCACGTCAATGTCAGCGACCTGCTGGCGGTCATCAACACATGGGGCGCGTGCCCCGCGCCGCCAGCCACATGCCCCGGCGACGTCGCGCCTTCTCCGGCAGGCGACGGACAAGTCAACGTCGCGGACCTGCTGATGGTGATCGGCAACTGGGGTTGACGGCCGATGAAACGGCTACTGCGAGCCCGCCGCGCCCTGGCTGGTGTTGCCGTTCTTCTTCGCCATGCTCGGACCGATGAGCCCAAGCTGTTCATACTTCTCCTGGTATTTGGCGTAGAGCGATTTCTGGCGCGAGCCGAGGTCGATGCGCCGGCCGTCGATGAAGGCAATGAGCGTGTCGCTGGTGATTTCCAGCGGGTCGCCCGAGGTGACGATGAGCGTGGCGCTCTTGCCGACATCGAGCGAGCCGAGCGTTTCGCCCTGGCCGATGATCTGGGCGGCGTTGATCGTGACGGACTTCAGCGCTTCGTCCTTGTCCAGGCCATACGCCGCTGCGGTCGCCGCCATGTGATTGAGGTTGCGGTCGTGGGCGGCCTCGCCGCCGGCGGTGATGCAGAACCTCACGCCGGCCTTCTGCAGACGCTCGGGCAGCGTGTAGCCTTCGTCGTAGTCGCCGTAGCGGCGCGTCGGCAGCCGGTGCGTGCCGGTGACGATCACGGGAATGTCGTGCTTTTTGAGCAGCGCTGCGACGCGGTCGGCCTGCGTCCCCCCCACAATCACGATGCGAACGTTGCGCCGCGCCGCCCACGCCACAGCCGACTCGATCTGTCCCGGCGAGTTCGCGCTGATGTAGATGGGCTTCTCGCGATTGATGATCGAGCGCAGCGCCTCGTAGCGCAGGTCGGTGGAGACGCCGGCGTCGGCCTGCTTGGCGGCGAAGTACGCGTTGGCGTCATCGAGAAGCTTGTCGATGGCGTCGATGTCGGCGTTGGCGTCGGCCCCGCCCGCATCGCCGCCGCGAAAACGCCCTCCACCGCCGCCGCCGAATCCGCCACCGCCTCCGCCATCGACGCGCGGCCAGCTGACGCACAGGCCCGCATCGGGTTCGATGGCCATGTTCTCCCACGTCCAGCCATCCAGCCGCATGACGCTGGCGCGGCCGCTGACCAGTCCGCCGCGCGGCATGATCATCGCGGTGAGGATGCCGTTGGCGCGCGTGACCGGAATGAGGTCGGAATCGGGATTCACCGCGACGGCGGCGCGGACTTCGGGCTTCACGCGGCCCATCTCGGTGGAGTCGTTGGTCTGCTCGATGTCGCCGATCTCGGTCAGGCCGAGATACGTCGAAGCAAGAATCAGCCCGGGATAGACGTGCAGGCCCGCGCCATCGATCGTGACGGCGTCGGCGGGAAGCTTCGCGGGGTTGCCTGCACCCAGCGCGGTGATCTTGCCGTGATCGAACACGATGTAGCCGTTGTCGATCGGCGCTGCGGAAATCGGATGCACGACCACGCCGACGATGGCGATGGGATGATCCTGCGGCGGCGCGGGGACCTGGCGCGACTGCGCGCTCGCGCACGTCGTGGCGCACAAGGCGGCGATGACGCCCACGCATTGCAATGCCTGGGCGTCCAAGCGTCGATATCGCTGAATTGAGTCGGTGTTCACTGCTCACCTCCGAAATTGCTGTAGATCATGTTGATGTCGTCGCAACCGCATTGTCCGGGGATGACTTCATCGGGATCGCGGCCGAGACGGATCTGCTCGTCCACCCATTCCTGACGCTGCTGAAGCATTCGCGCGAGCAGCGTTCCGGGACGCGACGCCGGCTGCGAGTCGGGCTGTGAATCCGGCTGACTGCCGGAAGTCGATTGCGGTTTTGACTCTCCAGGTTTCGCGGGCTCGCCGTTCGATTGCCGCAGAATCTTCTGAATCAAGCGCTGGCGTTCCTTGTCGATGTCCGTGCGCATCTTCGCGTCGGCTTCAATGTCGAAATACTTCGCGCCTTCGATCCACGTCTGCTCGCACTTGCTGTAGGTGGACAATGGATCGCCCGACCAGATGACGAAGTCCGCGTCCTTGCCCTTTTCCAGCGAGCCGGTGCGATTGTCGATGCGAAGTTGTTTCGCGGGATTGATGGTGACGAATTTCAGCGCTTCGGCCGGGGCGATTCCGCCATAGCGCACGGCCTTCGCCGCTTCCCAGTTCAGTCTTCGCGCGAGTTCATCGCTGTCGGAATTGAACGACACCACGCACCCGACGTCGGTCATGAGCGAGCCGTTGTAGGGAATCGCGTCGATGACTTCGATCTTGTATGCCCACCAGTCGCTGAAGGTGCTCGCGCCCGCGCCGTGCTTGGCGATGGCGTCGGCGACCTTGTAGCCTTCGAGCACGTGCTGGAACGTGCCGATCTTGAAGCCGAAATCATCGGCGAGGCGGATGAGCATGAGAATCTCGTCCTGGCGATACGAGTGGCAGTGAATGATGCGCTTGCCTTCGAGGATCTCGACCAG
>CAZCGB010000216.1:0-5633 GCA_964498045.1 uncultured Isosphaeraceae bacterium | reverse complement strand
CCCACTTCTCCAGCGCCTTGGTTTGCACCTCCGACAGCTCCAGCCCGGCGGCGCGGGCGGTCTCAGCTTCGGCGGCATTCGCGATCAACGTCAGCGTCTGATGCCGTTCGTACATCGTGCGAGCAGTGATGATCATCAGCAGAACGAAGGCGATGCCGATCAGCGTTCGCGGCAAGAGGCGCCGGAACGCGTACATGAACATGCCGACCACGCCGTACACGTACAGAATGTCGCCCAGCCAGAGCATGACATAGCTGTGGAACATGCCGAAGACGATGAGCCAGATGTTGCGGCGAAAGTAGATGTCTGCCGGCGACAATGTCTCGGGATTGCTGGAACTCTCGGACCTGCGCGATTCCAGTCTGCTCGTGAGCAGGATCACGCCCGCGCCGAAGAGCATCGAAAACATCGCGCGCATCGTGCCCTCGAAGAGCATGCTGGTGCAGATCCACGTCCAGAGGTTCAGTCCGGTGGCCCCGCCAACCACCGAAGGGTCGTCATACGCCCAATGGGGCAGCCCGAAGCCGACGATGTTCATGAGCAGGATGCCCAGCACCGCGACACCGCGCAAGACATCGAGCGACGAGATGCGTTGTTGTCGTGCCACGGGCGCAGCAAACCCGGTGTCGCCGGCAATCTCCATCGCCGCCAGTGATTCTTCGCTCATGTGCATTCCTTGTCGCGAACAGATCGGCCATTTTGGCGGCATGCAGCTCCGTGGATCAAATTCACATCAGTGTGTTCCACTGATTCGAGCGCGCACTGTCGGATCGATCGGTGCAGCGATGTTGCCGGTGTTGCGCTCGTCATGCCGCAGCAAGTACCAGCCTTCGCCATGGCCATTGAAGCCGGACAGGCACATCGCTTGGCCCCAGCGATCCTTCTCCTCGGCCTTGCCAACGACGAAGAAGACGTCGAGTTGGCCGTCGTCGTCGAGATCTGCGATCGTGGGACCGTGGCTGTTGGATTGCACGTCCTTGTCAAGCCATTTGGCTGCATCGAACCTGCAAAGCTCTGAGCCATCGCGTGCGCGCACGGCGCGGAACAAGCCCCTGCTGTTGAGAAACGCCAGGTCAAGTGAGCCGTCGCCATCCAGGTCAGCAACGCTCACGCCGCGCGTCACCGAATCAACACCTCGTGATTCGTCGGCGTCCTCGCTCCAGATGATCTCACCAGTGGATCCTCGCAAGACCGTGATCTTCTGACTTGCAGAAATGACCTCGGGCTTGTCGTCGCCATCCACATCGGCAATGACCGTCGGCGACATGAAATACCGATCGCCCGGTGTCGCCGTCCACATCAGTGCTCCATCGCGTGCGTGAAATGCATACACCTTGCCATCATACGACGCGATCGCCAGGTCCATCGCGCCGTCGCCGTCGAGATCGCCCACGCTGCAGCCGTGGTACATGTGATCGCCCGCCTGCATGTGCCAGAGTTCATGGCCGTCCTTTCCGCTGACGCAATGCACACGATGATCGCCGCGGAAGTTGGCGGCGATGAAGTCCATGAAGCCGTCGCCATCGACGTCCATGACGACTGGGCACGATTGCACCGCGCCGGGCGCGACGTGCAGCGTGCGCGAGATTGCGCCGTCGCTTCCACGAATCACGTGCAGATTGCCCTTGAATGTGCCAACGACCACATCAGCCCTTCCATCGCCGTCAGCATCGCCAATCCACGGCGGCGTGTCGGTGCATTCGCCGCGACCGAGGTTGCAAGTCCACAACGGGTTGCCGGTGCCGGCATTGAGCGCGAGCACTTTGCCGGAATTGGAGACCGGCACGATGAGTTCCAACACACCGTCGCCATCGACGTCGGCGAATCGGCATGACGCATCGAGGCATTCGTCCTGACCATGCCAGGTCCAGAGCGACGAACCATCAGCGCCGTTGAGCACGCGCACGGTTGAATCGCCGAAGTAGGTGCTGAATGCGATGTCGAGCCGGCCGTCGCCATTCACATCGCATGCCGCCGCGCCACCAAATGAGTTGGATTTCAGTGGCACGCTCCAGAGCACTCGCGGCGTGATCACCGCAGCAGGCTGCGTGGCGGCATGTCCAGGTGATTGCGCAAACGCAGGCCGCACCGCCAGTATCGCAACAACGGTGAGCAAGAATCCTGGTGGCGTGTCGGGCATGGGGTGTCTCCTCCAGCTTCGCAGCGTACCGCGCCTCTTCGGAAACTCGCTTTACACGGCTGGCGTGTCGATGCTCGGATCGAACTTCACGAACAGCCTTGCGACCAGCGGCACCGTCAGCAGCGCAGAACCCGCCAGCAGCAGCCAGCCGCCGGCAATCGTGATCGGCCACGACTTCGTCAGGAAGTACAGCCCCGTGCCCACTCCGCCGACGATCGCAAGCGTGCCCATCAGCGCGAGCATCTTGATGAAGACCGTGACCATTGTGCGGCCAAGCATGGTCATGTCGCCGGGCGTGGTCATCTTCTGCGCGGTGGGAAAGAGCAGGAAGGATGCGTTCTCGACCCCTATCACCAGGGCAATAAGCGGCGGAATGAACGCCGCGCCCACGGCCGCGCCGATGCGCACCTGCTCGCTGGGCACCATCGCCGCGACGATCGAGGCCAACGTCCACGTGAATAGCGAAATGAGAATTATGGGCGTCAGCAACTGCCCGATGACGATCACGCTCGGCCGCAACGGGAGCAGTTTCAGCGCATCGATGTGCAGAATGTCGCCGCGGAAGTCGAACTTCAGCAGCGACGGCAACGCAAAGACCAGCCAGACGCTTGCGCCAATGATCGCGGGAATCGCCAGATCCTGGGCTTTCCCGCCCTTGTGCGCCATCGCCCAGATCATCGGCCCGACCCCGAGGAGCACCAGCACAAGAACCATCAGCAGGCCGCGCGCGCCGCGGACGGCGATCATCAACTGCCGCCAGAACACTGGCCCGACCCCGCCCAAGCGCGGCAGCATCGGCACGCGCAGGCTCTGCACAGGTCGGGCCGCGGCCGCCAGCGTGCTGCCTCCGCGACGCATGCGCCGGACCTTCGCCAGCACCTGTTCGCTCGCCGTCAACGACGACTCAATGAAGTGTCCGTCCAGGCGCAGGATCAGCGCGATCAGCACAATGATCATGCCGACCGACGCGGCAGCCCATTGGATCATGTCAGGCCAGACGCGCTGGGCCGTCATCGTCGCGGTGAGGATCTCAAACGGCGCGAGCACGATGCGCGCCGGGAGCGTGTCGCGCGACTGCTTCAGCAGGGTCGGCAAATTGAACTCGCCCCCGAAGGTCGGCCTGGCGATGTTGTAGATCGCCGCGACAATCAGGATCAGCATCGCGACCAGCGCCGCCCGCACGAGCGGCGAAGAGCGCCGCGCGGTGAACGCCTGCCGCGAGAGAATGATGAGCATCGCCAGCGACTGCGCGAACAGCCACGCCAGCCAGATTCCAAGAAAGCCCGCGATCCAGAATGAGGCGCTTCGCCACTGCCAGAGCGAAACCATGGCCGCAACGCCGAGCGTGGCGAGCGCAATCACGCCGATCTTGTACAGCACCAGTTCATGTCGCGAATACGGCCCGGGAAAGAGATGGTCGATCTCCGCAGCGGAGAAGGTGATGATCTTGCCGCCGGAAAGGAACGCCATCACCAGGGTGAGTACAAGCATGATGACGGGGGCGTGCTCGCGCACCGCCGCAGGATCATTGCGTGCCTGTCCCGTCGCGACGCCGAGAATGGCCGGCACGAGCCACATCATGAAGATCATGCCGCCGATGACGGTGAATGCGATGCCGCGCTTGGTGGAGAGTCCGCGGCGGATCTTGCGCAGGAACGCGCCCCAGCGCAGGCGCGCAAGCAGGATCAGCGAGCGATCGATCACGTGCGATCTCCCGCGCCGCCGCTCATTTCGGCTTTGTGACCTGCGTGGTCACCGATCGCGGTGGGGGCGCCTTCCGTGAGTCGGAAGAAGAACTCCTCGAGGGTCGCGTCGCCGTGACCACCCATGGTGTGCCGGGCTTCTGCCATCGATCCGAAAAACAGGCGCTGGCCGCGATGCACGATGAGCAGGTGCGTGCAGATGTCCTCCACGAGCGAGAGCAGATGCGAACTGATGACGGCCGCTGCTCCGTCAGCCACCAATCGCCGAATGGAATCCTTCATCGTGCGTATGCCGCGCGGGTCGAGCCCGGTCAGCGGCTCATCCAGCCAGACGGCTCGTGGCTGGTGCAGATACGCGCAGCAGATGGCGGTCTTCTGCCGCATGCCGCGCGAGAGTTCCTGGGTGATGGCGTGCTTCTTTTCGGTGAGTTCAAACTCGCGCAGCAACGCGTCGCCGCGCGCCTCCCATTCGGCAACTCGATACGCCGACGCCGTGAAACGCAGATGCTCCCACACCGTCAGCGATTCGAAGAGGTGTGGATCATCCGGCACGTAAGCGAGTCTGCGCTTGGCCGCCACGGGATTTCGCACGACGTCGTGGCCGTCGATCGTCAGCGTTCCCGAACTGGGCGGGATGATTCCGCACGCGCATCGCATGGTCGTGGTCTTGCCCGCGCCATTCGGGCCGACCAGTCCCAGCACCTGGCCAGACTCGACCTGAAAAGACAACCCGCGCACCGCCTGCGTGTCGCGATACTGCTTGTGCAACTGGTCGACGACGATGGGCGCTGGTAGTGGTGAGTTCATTTGATCAGACAAAGCGCTGGTTGATCTCGCTGCAGCGCGAGCCGCTGCCTCATGGCCGCGCGCGTCGTCGTGCCGACGCGCTAGAACGATGGCAACTCAAATCCCGCGCGGCGTTCATAATCCAACCAGGTGTTCGCCTCCGCATCGTCAATGAACGTCCATGCGTTCGGATCCCATTTCAGCGAACGGCCGTGCCAATAGGTCTGATTCAGTAACTGGCAAACCGCAATGCTGCGCGCGCCAACTTCGACATCGCAAATGGGCTTCTGGCGTGAACGGATGCAGTCGATCCAGTTCTGATGGTGATCCTTCGCCTGCGGCAGATGCGCATCGTCATCCTTCAGGGGCGTTTCAAGGACGCTTGCGGGCACGCTGATGAGGCGATCGCGATCGATGGTGATCAGGCCATCGGTGCCGACAAAAGTGCTGCCGCTGGGCCCGCCGTGAATGACTTCGACGCCGCATGCGTACACGGCCCGCGCGCCTCGGTCCGATTTCTCAACAAGTGGGGGATGCACTTCGATCGGATCGGATTGATCCATATTGAGCGCCCACTGGACGATGTCGAAGTGATGCGCGCCCATGTCGGTCATATAGCCGCCTGAGTACTCGCGGTACCCTCGCCACTTCGGATAGAAGTCATGCACGCCGCGCGGGCTGAGGATGGAGTTGTACGGGCGCATCGGCGCAGGCCCGAGCCAGCGACCCCAGTCGAGGCCCGGTTCCATCGGTTCCTCAGGCAAGTCGCACCAGACGCTTGAGGAACCGACGCCGACGTTGGCGTTGAGCACGCGGCCGATGCGGCCGGAGCGGACATATTCGCACGCGGTGCGGAACTTGCCGCCGTACTCGGTGCGCTGCTGGCTGCCGGTCTGCATCACGCGGTTGTACTTGCGCACGCAGTTGATGACAGCCTTGCTCTCGTGCAACGTCAGCGTCAGCGGCTTTTCGCAGTACACGTCCTTGCCACTCTTGAGCGCCTC
>CAZCGB010000215.1:0-5682 GCA_964498045.1 uncultured Isosphaeraceae bacterium | reverse complement strand
ATGGTGTTCACATCGAGGTCGTTGGTCGGCTCGTCGAGCAGGATGACGTTCGCGCCGGACTTGAGCAATCGCGCGAGATGCACGCGGTTGCGTTCGCCGCCCGAGAGCGTGCCGACGATGCGCTGCTGGTCCTGGCCGGTGAAGCCGAAGCGTGAGACGTAGGAGCGTGAGTTGATCAGCGCGATCTGCCCCGTAGGCGAGGTGATCTTGAGTTCCTCATCGCCGTCGCTGATGGCCTGCCAGACGGTGAGGTTGTCGGGCAGGTCATCGCGGCCCTGCGTGACGTAGGCGAGCTTCACCGAATCGCCGACCTTGAATGTGCCGGCGTCGGGCTTCTCCTGGCCGGTGATCATGCGGAACAGCGTGGTCTTTCCCGCGCCGTTGGGGCCGATGATGCCGACGAGCCCGCCGGGCGGGAGTGAGAAGTTCATCTTGTCCATCAGCAGGTTGTCGCCGTAGCCCTTGTTGACGTTCTTGGCTTCGATGACGAGGTTGCCGAGGCGCGGGCCGGGCGGGATGAAGATTTCGATCTCCTTGACCTTCTCCTTGACGTCGGCATTGAGCATCTGCTCATACGCCTTCACGCGCGCCGCGCTCTTGGACTGCCGGGCCTGGGGCGATTTCCGCACCCAATCGAGTTCGTGCGCGAGCGCCTTCTGCCGGGCGCTCTCCTGCTTCTCTTCGATGCGCAGCCGCTGGGACTTCTGATCCAGCCAACTGGAGTAGTTGCCTTTCCAGGGAATGCCCTCGCCACGATCGAGTTCGAGGATCCTGCCGGCGTCGTTGTCGAGGAAATACCGGTCGTGCGTGACGGCGATGATCGTGCCTTCATACCGCTGCAGATGATGCTCCAGCCACGCGACGGACTCAGCATCAAGATGGTTAGTCGGTTCGTCGAGCAGCAGAACATCGGGCTTGGAGAGCAGCAGTCTGCACAATCCGACCCGGCGCTTCTCACCGCCCGAGAGGGTGTTGCACGCCATGTCAGGGGGCGGGCAGCGCAGCGCGTCCATCGCCATCTCCAGCTGCGAATCGAGGTCCCACGCGTTGAGCGCATCGAGTCGCTCCTGGATCACGCCCTGGCGGTTCAGGAGTTTCTCCATGTCATCGGGGTCAAGGTCGGGGTCAGCGAACTTGTCGGAGACGCGGTTGAACTCATCCAGCAGGTCGATGGTGGATTGCGCGCCATCGCGCACCACCTCCAGCACCGTGCGCGTCTCGTTCTTCAGCGGCTCCTGCTCGAGGTATCCCACGGTGTAGTTCTGGGCGGCGTTGACCTCGCCTTCGAAGTCCTTGTCGACGCCGGCGATGATGCGCAGCAGCGAGGACTTCCCCGAGCCGTTGAGGCCCAGCACGCCGATCTTCGCGCCGTAGTAGTAGCCGAGGGTGATGTCCTTGAGAACCTTCTTCTTGTCGTACTCTTTGCTGACGCGGCTCATCGAATAGATGATCTGCGTGGATTCCTTGGCCATCGTCTTGCTCCTGGATGAATGGGGGCAATCGTATTCCCGCCGCGACATGCCTGCGAGTAAACAGCGAGAGTTTGATAAAGGACTGTTCGCGCTTGGAATCCAGGTCCGCAAACTCCGCGGCAAAGCGGAATCCCTCGCTTGATGCAGCGAATCATGGCTTTCCACCGAATCGATTGAGTAGGATGGAACCGGAGGATTGTCCGCATGCGCG
This sequence comes from uncultured Isosphaeraceae bacterium, assembly GCA_964498045.1. Classification (GTDB taxonomy): domain Bacteria; phylum Planctomycetota; class Phycisphaerae; order Phycisphaerales; family SM1A02; genus DATKJG01. The sequence goes on along the minus strand of CAZCGB010000215.1, from coordinate 3,999 downwards.
CGTCGATCGCAGGGAGACTGATTGCTGTCACAAGCGGCATGTTCGCGTGCGCGATCGTCACATGCGGCGCGCGTGCGCAGACGTGCCCCTTGTTCGCCGCGTCCGTCACCACGGGCAACGTCGCATCCAACGCCTTGACGGAAGCCTCCGGCATCGCGGTCAGCCGCAGGAACCCCGGCGTGGTGTGGTGCCACAACGACTCGGGCGGATCGAACAACGTCTTCGCCATCGGCATCGACGGCGCGGACCTCGGCAACTTCACGCTCTCGGGCGCGACGGCCGTGGACTGGGAGGACATCGCCATCGGGCCTGGGCCGACGCCGGGCGTCGATTACCTCTACATCGCCGACACCGGCGACAACCTCAACATCCGCGCCAACGTCAAGATCTACCGCGTGCCGGAACCAACGGTCAATCCTGCGACGCCAGCCGGCAGCGTCACGCTCACCGGCGTGCAGACGATCACGTTGACGTATCCCGGCGGCTCGCGCGACACCGAGACGCTGATGATCGACGTCAACGGCGACATCTACATCGTCAGCAAGCGCGTCACCTCGGTCGGCCGCGTCTATCGCGCCGCGTATCCGCAGGCTACCAGCGGCACGATCTTGCTTCAGGACGTCGGCCAGATCCCCTGGGGCGCGGTCAACGGCTCAGGCGGCGCGACGGGCGGCGACATCTCGCGCGACGGCGGCGCGGTCGTCGTGCGCAGGCTCTCGTCATTCACCCCTGCTGCGACACTCTGGCGTCGTGCGCCGGGAACCAACCTCGCCGACGTGTTCACCCAGCCCGGTTGCGACCTGCAACTGCCCAGCGAAGCCCAGGGCGAGGCCATCGCATTCGGGCCAAACGACCTGAGCCTGTACACCACCAGCGAAGGCGCGCACGCGCCGATCCATCTGACGGCACACATGCATCGCGCCGGCGATGTGAACGGCGACGATGTGGTCAACGTCGCGGACCTCCTGCGCATCATCAACGAATGGGGCGCGTGCCCCGCGCCGCCGTTCACCCCGCCCTCGTGCATGGGCGATCTGAACGCAAGCGGCGCGGTGGAAGTCGCCGACCTGCTGCTGGTGATCAGCAACTGGGGATGAGCGACCTGCGCGGCTGAAACACCTTCGGCTACTCGCGCAACACTTCCAGCACACTGCAGAAGTCATCGGTCCACAGACTGACGTGCGGCGTCGTCGGCGGCAGCACATTCGCCTCGGCGATGTCCTTGTTCTCGAGAATCGTCGGATTGGTCGTCAGGATCATCCAATGCGCATCCGCCACCATCTCATTGGGAGTGGCGGGCGTCATCACGAGCGCGGCATTGAGCCCGGCGTCAAGCGCCAGGCGATGCACGACTGGATGAAGCTCCAGGTAGCGGTTGGTGACATTGACGGCGATGACACCGTTGGGCTTGAGATGTTTCTTGTACACCGCAAACGCCTCACGCGTCAGCAAGTGCGTCGGCACCGCGTCGCCGCTGAACGCGTCGAGCACAACGATGTCGTAGTTCTGCGGCGGCTCTCGCTCCATCGACAATCGCGCATCGCCGAGCACGACTTCCGTCTTCGCGCGGCTGTCGGGCAGATACGTGAAGAGGCTCTGCGCAAGTTCATCGATCTGCGGGTTGATCTCATAGAACCGCATGAAATCGCCCGGCTCTCCCCATGCCGCCATTGCACCTGTGCCAAGGCCGACCACCGCGATGCGCCGACCGCCTTCGCCGTGCGGATAGGTCTTCATCACCATGCCGATGCCGCTGCTGGGTGAGTAGTACATCAGCGGCAGGTAGCGCTCTGCGGGGTTCATGCTCTGCGATCCGTGGCAGATGCGGCCATGAAAAAGGCGCAGATCCTCGCTGGCGCGGAACATCGCAGGCATTTTCCGAACGATCAGCGATCCGTAAAAGCTTCGCATCTTGGCGACCGCGTTTGCCTGCTCGGCGGACATCGCCATGCGGATGAGCAGTCCCGCCCCGGCCAGGGCCATCACCAGCAAGAGCCAGGCCGGCCTTCGCGCGCCGCGGTGAAACATCGACTGGGGGTCGTGCCACAAACAGGTGCCCAGCAGTGCGATTGAGCCGAACAGCGCGATGTGAATCTCGATGTTGAACGTGAAGATGAGCGGCGCGATGACGCCCACGAAAATTCCGCCGAGCGCGCCTCCCAGCGAGATCGCCAGGTAGTAGCCGGTGAGTTTTGAGGCGTCGGGGCGCAGACGGTACAACTCTCCGTGGCAGACCATGCAGCAGGTGAAGAGCACGACCAGGTAGAGCCCGACCGACGAAAGAATGCCGCCATGCGTGTTGATGAGCATGCCCAGGTAGATCCAAGGCGCGGCAACCGCGAGCGGCACGAAGACGCGGCGGTCGTACAGCCGTGGCCATTCGAAGGCGATGATGAACGTGATGAGGTAGGTCGCCAGCGGGCACACCCAGATGAACGGCATTGGCGCGACCTCCTCGCTCATCTGCGTCGTCGCCGCCAGCAACATGATCGAGGCGCACAGCGGCAGCAGGACCCACATCACGCGCGCGAAGGCGGTTGGCGGCGTATCAACCGCTTCTGAAGCCTTCATGCTGGCGGCGGCGGAGGCCTGCCGCGCGCGGCGCGCCGCCGACGGCGACAGCACCGATGCGCCGGAGGCCGCTCGCGGCATGCGCTGCGCGACTGTACACCATGTGCACAGCAGCACGAACACGCCAAACGCCCAGGACCAGGCGTGCGCCTGCGTCGTCCGCGTCAACAGCGGCTCGACGACGAACGGATAGCCCAGCAGCGCCAACAGCGATCCGAGGTTCGACAGCGCATACAGACGGTACGGCGAGCGCGTCACATGCGTGCGCGCGAACCACGCCTGCAGCAGCGGGCCCGTCGCCGAGAGCGCGAGGTACGGCACGCCCAGGGTCATCGACAGCAGCAGCACGATCCTCCACACCGGCTGGGCGGAGTCGACAGGCTTGAACGCTTCACGTGGCACGATCGGCAGGAACAGGATTGCTGCCGACAGCAGAGCCAGGTGCGCGATCATCTGCCGCGATGGAGAAAGCCACTTCACGATCACGTGCGCATAGAGGTACCCCGCAAGCAGCACGCACTGGAAGAACAGCAGGCACGCGGTCCACACGCCCGACCCGCCGCCGAACCATGGCAGGATGTACTTGCCGATGAGTGGTTGGACAAGGAACAGGAGGAAGGCCGAGAGGAAGATGGTCGCCGCGTAGCGAAGCATGCGGGCGGGTATGGTAAACGCTGATTCGCGCGGACGCCGACCGATGGAATCCAACGAGCAACTTCTCTGCCATCGATGTGCCGGCGTGCTCACGCCCGGTGAAGGGAGCTTTTATGTCGTGCGCATCGAGGCGGTGTGCGATCCGACGCCGCCTGACCTGGATCGAATGGAGCCACCGGCGGATTTCGCCTCGGAGTGGGAGCGATTGCTGGATCAGATGCGCAACATGAGCGAGCGGGAGTTGATGGAGCAGGTGCATCGCCGCATGACGATTCACCTTTGCGCGCGGTGCTATCGGCAGTGGATTGAGAATCCAGCGCGATGAAGCTCGATCGCAATTGGTGATTGCCGAGATCGCGCAGCGACCCGGCTATGGGTGCAGGAAGCCCAGGTGCAATTCGGCATGACGGAGGTTGAGCGCAATGGTCTCGTCCTCGGTCATCGGGCCGAACGCGGGGCTGGGGAACTTCAGCGGCTCGTGCTTCTGCAGTCGCGCGAGCACGGCCCTGTATCGCGTCGCGCCGTCATCAGTGGAAAGCGGCTCGACGCCGAGCGTGCCGCCGGGGATGCGGCCGACTTTCATGCCCGCCATCATCGGCTTGTAGAGGATGCGCTTCTTGAGCACCTTGGCGATCAGGCGCACGAGCCCGGGCGGATGCGCTTCGGGCGGGAAGCCGATGTAGCCGAACTCGACCCATGTGGCGAGATGGCCGAAGGTCTGCCCGGCTGTCCAGTTGCCGGTGCAGCGGAGTTTGCCGGCGCGGTCGGCGGCGA
>CAZCGB010000214.1:0-5683 GCA_964498045.1 uncultured Isosphaeraceae bacterium | reverse complement strand
CGCGGCCGGCTCGGTCGCATGGACTTCCGGAGAAGTGTCAGTGCGCGTCAGCATGGGCGGCGAGACGCACGAGATGCCGGTTCGACTGACCACGGTGCTCGAGCAGCGCGGAGGTCGATGGCTCATTCAGCAGATGCACGTGTCGATGCCGAATGTCGCGCAGGCCGCCGGTCAGTCGTGGTCCACCAATCTCGAGGCGGTCGCGGACGCGGTTGCGCAGGAGCGCGTGGATCTGCGTGCGCGCACGGCCCCTGATGGAACCGTGACGCTCGTGTTCATCGATATCGAGGGTTCGACGCAGATGGCCGAGCAGCTTGGCGACCTTCGCTGGCTCGCATTGCTGCGCGAGACCAACGCCATTGTGCGCGCCGAGATCGCGCGGTACGGCGGATTCGAGGTGAAGACGATCGGCGACGCGTTCATGCTCGCCTTCGGGAGCGCTCGCCGAGCGGTTCTCTGTGCGATTGGCGTTCAACAGCAGATTTCGCGATTTGGCGGGGAACACCCCGAGCACGCGGTGCGCGTGCGCATCGGCTTGCATGCGGGCGAGCCGGTCCGCGAAGGCAATGACTTCCACGGCCTGAGCGTGAACTTCGCCTCCCGCATCGCAGGAGAGGCCGCCGGCGGCGAGATTCTCGCGTCGGCGCTGCTGCGGCAACTGACCGAAAGCGCGGGCGACATCAAGTTCGATGCCGGCCGCGAGGTGGCAATGAAGGGATTCGCCGGAACACACCAGGTCTATCCGGTGCTCTTTGCGTAGGAGTGTTTGACATCAGATGCGAGTGGACGCAGCAGGCCGCCCTTGCGAGTCTGGAACCGCCGGATAGACCGGGGCATTCTAGATCAAATGAGATTGGGGATTGGGCGCCATCCGTGATTGCATCGCCCTTTCAGGGCTCCTTCGTCTCATGAAGATGCGGCCCCAGGGCGTCGCCCTGGGCTGAGATTGGCTTGCACGGCACGGGCGTCACCGTGCGAGACTTCTCTGCGTCGCGAACGATTCCGAATCAATCGCGCCATTCACCGCGGAACGCGGTCGCCGTTGCCGTCGGGAGCGATGGGTGGAGCGGCCATGAAGCCCTTGCCCAGGGCGGGCGGCTGGTAGTCGACGGGGTAGTCCGGCCGGGGCTCCATCATGGCTTTGATCCACTCGACGGTGTCTTCCTTCAACCGCGCGTTGGTTGGGTTGAAGGCAGGCTTCCAGCCATCGACGCGCGGGTGCGGCTTGCGGGCCAGTTCGCGCGGCAGGGCGTACTGCACGATCAGCGAATCATCGGGACGGTCGTAGTTGATCAGCGGCCAGTCGGGATCGATCTTCAGCCGATCGAGGATGAGCATGTTGGTGTAGCGGACGCGGTCGTCCTTGTAATCGCGGCGATGCAGGAAGAACTGCCCGGCGTACGGGCTGCCATGACAGGCGCTGGTGGCGCAGTTGTTGATGAGCCAGGTGTCGTGCACGCGCCTGCGGAAGAGGTTGAGCGCGTAGGGCTCGCTGTTGACCTGCACCTTGGAGTACATGTCGCGGGCGCGGAGCTCGAACATCAGCCGCACGATCTGCAGGGGGTTGTCGGCGGCGGCGCGGAACATGCCGTTGCGGCCGACCTGGTTGGCGGGAATGAGCGGGTCGGTGCCGTACTTCTCGATCAGTTCACGCACGGTGTCGGGAGTGATGGTCACGCGCGGCGGATGATCGAAGTCGATCTCGTACACGCGGATGATGTTGACGTCTTCATCGGTGAGCAGCTGCGAAGGCATGATGTCCGCGGGGCGCACGGGCCCAGCGTCGTGATTGTCGTCTTGGGGCGGGGGCTGATCGGGGCGAAACTCGTGACTCTTGGGTGGTTTGTCGGGCGAATCTGCGGCGGGCTGGCTGCCGCTGCGAGTGGGCGAGGACGTCGAGCTGGTGGCGTCCTTGAGTTTCAGATGCGCATCGACGAGGGTGAGCAGACGGCGCGCATCGGCGAGTTCGACTTTCTCCAGTAGCGCGAGCAGTTCATCCTTGGCCTGTTCGTAACGGCGCTGTTCGTACAGCCACCTGCATAGGGTCAGGTGCGCATCGTGGTTGTTGGGATCCATCGTGCGCTTGTATTCGGCATAGCGCTCATCGATGGTGGGCTCGAGGATCACGTGGCTCACCGCAGCGCGCTTGATGTTCGCGCGGATGCCTTCGATCTCAACGATGACGTAGTCGTACGCGTCTTCGATGATCTTGCCTTCGCGCACCTGGCCATCGAGCATGATCACCAGGCCGGTCTGGTCGGGCTGGGGTTCGGTGAGCCGGACGATCTGGTTGATGCGGGCCTTTGCGAAGCTCTGGTTCTCGCCATGCAGATCGCGGACGACGATGACATCGTCATCCTCCAGCTGCACCACGCCTTTGACTTCGACGTTGCGGTTCACGCGCAGAACCACGCGCTGCGGCTTGCCCGAGGGAGCTGAAGCTGCTGGTGTGGTGGTCGGACTTGTCGCAGGAGCCGAAGCGGGAGAAGTCTGCGGCGGCGATTGCGGATCGGCCGCCTGACCGATCGTCGGCAGTGCCACGGCGGAACAGATGATAGAGGTCACCAGCACGATGCGCATCGGGGCTATTGTCGCGAAACTGGCTTCAGGAACAAGGGGGAAGAAGGCGTCGGGCCGCGGATTCGGCTTTGGTCGACGCGGAATTGGAAGTCCATACGTGCGATTCGGGGCTGAATATCCAACCAATCGTCACATGACCGATGAACGCATGATGGACACAGCATCGATTCTGGTCGGATTCCCGGGGAGATGAAGCGCGAATGAAGCCGCCATGGTCGCATCGCCTCGGACGCTACAGTGGGGGGGTTGCGGGGGGCGCGTCTCCTTCATTCCTTTCCTTCAGACCTGTAGCCAAGTTTCATGACGACCAAGTCCGACGTTGCCGATTCGCCGGCCCAACTGAATGGGATGCCCTCAGGCTTTGCTGGCTTGGGACTTCCCCAGGCGCTGCTCGCCGGCCTGGCGACGTTGGGATACGAAGAGCCCACGCCGATCCAGCGAGAGGCGATTCCGCTGCTGCTTGCCGGCCGCGACCTGCTCGGCCTCGCCGCCACCGGCACGGGCAAGACCGCCGCGTTTGCGCTGCCGCTGCTGGCCCGCATCGAACGGCCGAAGACGCAGGTGCCGCCTACGGCGCTGATTCTGGTCCCCACGCGCGAACTCGCCATGCAGGTCGCCGAGGCCGTGCACAAGTACGGCCGGGAACTGCACGTCTCGGTCCTGCCCATCTACGGCGGGCAGTCGTTCGGGCAGCAGCTTCGCGCGCTCAAACGCGGCGTGGATGTCATCGTCGCCACCCCCGGCCGCGCGCTCGATCACCTCAATCGCCAGACGCTGCAGCTCGATCAGGTGCGCATGCTGGTGCTGGATGAGGCCGATGAGATGCTCGACATGGGATTCGCGGAGGACCTGGAGGCGATCCTCTCGGCGACGCCTCCGGAGCGTCAGACCGCGTTGTTCTCGGCCACCATGCCGCCGCGCATCGCGGAGATCGCGCGCCGGCACCTGCGCGATCCCGCTGAGCTGCGCATGCCGAGGGAGCAACTCGCCAAGGCGGCGAAGGCGCGCGTGCGGCAGACGGCGTTCATGGTTCCTCGCGCGCACAAGCTCGTCGCGCTCGGGCGCGTGCTGGACGTGGAAAGCCCGACCTCCGCGCTGGTGTTCTGCCGCACGCGCATCGAAGTCGATGAACTCACCGAACGCCTCAACAGCCACGGCTACGCGGCCTCGGCCCTGCATGGCGGAATGGACCAATCGCAGCGCGACCGCGTGCTGGAGAAGTTCCGCAGCGGCAAGTCCGAACTGCTCATCGCCACCGACGTCGCCGCACGCGGGCTCGACATCAAGCACCTTTCGCACGTGATCAACTACGACGTGCCGTCGAATCCCGAGAGTTACGTGCATCGCATCGGCCGGACAGGCCGGGCCGGGGCGGAAGGCGTGGCGATCACGTTCGCTGAGCCGCGCGAGTCGCGGATGCTGCGTAACATCGAACAGGCGACCAAGAGCGTGATCCAGATCGCGTCGCTGCCTTCGGTCGCCGACCTCCAGGCCCGGCGCATGGCGCTGCTGCAGGGTGAGTTGGAGGAATCGCTGCGCGCGGGCGATTACCACGCGTACCGGCAGCCGGCGCAGGCGCTGGCGTCGGAGTTTGATGCGCTGGACATCGCCGCCGCCGCGCTCAAACTCGTTCAGTCGGCGCGAGGCGACGGCAAGGATGACCAGCAGGAGATTCCCACGATCGAGCCGTCGCGCGGCAGGCGTCCGCCGCAGCACGGCGACGCCAAGCGCCCGTTCGATCGCCGCGCCGAGCGGGCTGAACGCACGCCATCGCCGCGCACGCATGATCCCAAGGCCTGGCCGTACGCACAGCAGAAGCCCGCAAGGACCAAACCGTTCAAACCAAGTGCGAACGGCTATCCGCCGAGCACAAAACTCGAGATCGACCTCGGCCGCAAGAATGGCGTCACCGCCACCAGCATCCTGAATGTGCTCATCGATCAGGGTGGCCTGAAGCCCAAGGCCGTCGCCAACATCGCCATCAACGAAAAGCAGTCGCTCGTGGATGTGCCGACCGACCGCGTGAAGGCGATGATGCAGTTGATCCGGAAAGTCGGCATCGCCGGCAAGAAGACGGGCGTGCGCGTGCATCAGCCGGATGAAAGGGCTTGATCAGTCGTCAAAGCTGCTCGCTTGCGGCTCTTGCCGCGTGCGCGCTCGGCTCTACACTGCACGCGTTCCCGCAAGCGTCCAATCAAATTGTCCCCGCCCCCCGGAGCCATCCATGAAACTCGGCGTGATGTCGGCCCTCTTCACCGGCATGAAACTGCAACAGGTCGTCGAATACTGTGCCGAGGTCGGCCTCGACGCCATTGAACTTCCCGTGGGCGGCTATCCCGGCAAGCCGTTCTTCGATCCCGCCAAGGTCCTCGCGTCCGACAAACTCCAGCGCGACATCAAGGCCCTGCTCGCCGATCATGAACTCGAGCTCTCTGGCCTGGCGGTGCATGGCAACCCTGTGCATCCCAACCGCGCAACCGCGCGGGCGTATCACGATTCGTTCGTCCGCGCCATGCGCCTCGCGCCCAAACTCGGCACCGATGTGGTCATCAACTTCTCAGGCTGCCCGGGTGGTTCGCGCCGCGACACGACGCCCAACTGGGTCACCAGCGCCTGGCCCAATGATTTCCAGGACATCCTCAAATATCAGTGGGACGATGTGCTGGTGCCGTACTGGGCGAAGATGGCTCAGTTCGCCCACGCGCGCGGAGTGAAGATCGCCTGGGAGGCCCACCCCGGCTTCACTGTCTACAACCCCGACACCATCATTCGATTGAGCGAGCGCGCGACGAAGAAGGCCGGCATCAAGCCGTCTGCAACGCCGTTGGGAGCGAATCTCGATCCTTCGCACTTCTTCTGGCAGGGCATCGATCCGGTTCTCGCCGCCCGCGAACTCGGCGAGGCTGGGCTGCTTTTCTATTGCCACGCCAAGGACACCGAACTCGATCGTCACGAAGGCCCGCGCAACGGCTACCTCGACGCCCGCCGCTACGACGACCTCAAGCGCCGCTCGTGGGTCTTTCGCACCTGCGGTTACGGCCACGGCGATGAGTTCTGGAAACCTTTCGTCTCCACGCTCAAGCGCTACGGCTACGACGGCGTG
>CAZCGB010000213.1:0-5684 GCA_964498045.1 uncultured Isosphaeraceae bacterium | reverse complement strand
GCATCACCAAAGACGACAAGAGCCCCGTCACTGTCGCCGACTTCGCAGTGCAGGCGGTGGTCGCCCTCGCACTGCATGAGCGGCTGGGTTCCGGGACGCTGATCGTGGGCGAGGAGCACACCGCCGCGCTTCGCGCCGCTGAGCAGAAGCCGGTATTGGACGCGGTGGTGGAGGCTGTGCGGAGCGTTCAGCCGGGCGTCTCCGCCGACGACGTGCTGCGGGCGATTGACCTGGGCAATCACGACGCCACCGCCGACGCGTACTGGACGCTTGATCCGGTGGACGGCACAAAGGGTTTCTTGCGCGGGCAGCAGTACGCGGTCGCGCTGGGGCTGATCGAGCGCCGCCATGTCACGCTGGGTGTGATGGGTTGCCCGAACCTGCCCGCCGAACAGCATGCCTCGCTGGAAGTCGCCGATGCGCTCGGCACGATCTACACCGCGCGCAAAGGTGGCGGTGCGTGGGAACAGGTCGGCACGCATGTCGATGGGACCTGCCGGCGGATTCACGCCGCCACGTTCAATCCCGCCGATGGCATTCGCGTATGCGAAAGCGTCGAAGCCGCCCATTCCAAGCATGACGATGTGGAGCGCGTGCTGGACATCGCGGGCGGCAAGAACGCCGCCCGCAGCGCGCGGCTGGACAGCCAGTGCAAGTACGCGGTCGTCGCGCGCGGCCAAGCTGACGCGTACGTGCGCATGCCGACGAAGAAGGGGTACGTCGAAAAGATCTGGGATCACGCCGCAGGCATGCTGATCGCGCAGGAGGCGGGCGCGATCGTCAGCGACATCATCGGCACGCCGCTGGACTACTCGCGAGGCAGGACGCTCGAGCGCAACCGCGGCATCGTCTGCGCCGCGGCGGGGCTGCATGGCCGGCTCGTACACGCGATCTCGCGACTGCCCACTGGAGCGCCGGTGTGAAGACTGCGATCGGTGACCGGCAAACATCGATCAGCGAACATCTTTCCTCTGACGATGACATTCCATCACGAGGCGGGGTTGCGCACGTGTCCACGCTGCTCGTCTTCGGCCTGATCAATCTCGTCGTCGCATTGCTTTGGCTGGGGATCGTTGCGTGGCTGATTGGGCGCGTCTTGACGGATCGGTTTGCCTTGAGCCAATGGCTCTGGTGGATTCCCACACCAGCGGCCATTGTGGCCGCCGCGCTGGGCTTCATCCTCGCGTTCCGAAGCGCACGCACGCGGAAACGTCGAATTCGGCGTATCCGGGTCTGGACGGTGTGCGGGATTTCGCTGCTGGCGTATTTCGGCATATTCGAGCATCGCCTTTTGCATGCGACCCCAGCAGCGCCAACGGGGGCATTGACCATCGCGCATTGGAACATGACGCTGGACGATAATTCAGATGTTCCCGCCTTGATGCGCAGCATCGCAGCGCTCAATGCAGACGTCCTCCTGCTGACCAGTCCGCCCGGCGCGGTGAACCGGATGTTGCACGAGCAGGCCGAGGCGAGCGACGGTCACCTGCGCGTCTTGAACAGCTGGCCGATGCTGCTGGTCTCTCGGCTGCCGATCGTGCGTTCCCGCGTGCTGATCGGCGTCGATCGCATGTTCATCACCCAGGTTGAACTGGATGCGAACGCCACGCTGGGCCGTGCGATCATCGTTGATCTCGTCGACCTGCCTTCGGGCCCGCGCCTTTCACGAATGAAGATCGCACATGATGTCCGGCGTCTGCTCGACGCCGCCGATGCGCCTTCGCCCGACATCGCCATCGGCGACTTCAACATCACGCGCGACAGCGCATCGCTGGATGTCCTGTTCCCGAACACTCGAGATGCCTTTGACGAAGCCGGCCACGGCTACGGCGCGAGTTTCCATCGCCGCTTCCCGCTGTATCACATCGATCACATCCTGATTGGCGATGGCTCTGGCCTGCGCGCCGCACGGTACGACCTGCGCGACGAGGGCTTGAGCAGGCATTTGGCGCAGAAGGCGTGGATCGTGGCCGCCGGAAACGGCTGACACGTCACCTGGCCTCATCCTCAATCATGCGCATCTGCTCCGCCGAGAGCAGCGGCCGCAACACGCGCCGTGCAGCCGCGCCCCACTCTTGAAGTTCAAGAATCGCCTGTTCCAACTTCGCCCATTTCAACGCGGACCGCGCTCGATCATCGAACGGCGGCGCATCGACCTGTGCGTAGGCGAAAAGCAGGCATTCGACGTTTTCTGCCGCATCGCGCACACCGGCCATGTGCATCACCGCTGCCTCGCGAATCGCCGCATGCTGGGTGTCGTTCAGATCGGCGAGCAGCGCTGCCCGTTTGAAATCTGCTGCTGCTGCGTCCACCATTGACCATGCGATGGGATACGCGATTCGACCGACGCCGGCGTGGAACTCCGCCCGCGAAGCATCGTCGCCCAACGCCACCTCAGCCGCATCAACAGCCTCGCCGATGGCGATCAGCAGCGCTCGCCGCTGGGCTGCGATCGCCACTGCGGTGTCACTGGCGTTCCGTTGAATCTGCTCGTACCGTTTCCAGTCCTCCCGTGTTCGCTCATTCGAATTCATCTGCCCTTCAGCCTGCATCAACATCGACTGGGCGAATGCCGTCACAGTCGCGAGGCGCAACTCCCGAGCGTGTTCCGCGATCGCCGGAGTTGATCCGCGAAGAGCCTCCAGCGCCGCCCAGCGATGGGCGTCATCGATCTCAGACTTCAGAAGCACGTCCACGGGATTGAGCCGATCGAGCATCGGACTGATCGTGGTCTGCTGACTGCTCATGGTGTACTCCATCGACGTCGTCAGATTGCGAGGCCCCGAATTGATCGTCTCCCATTGCCGCGCCAGCTCGGCCAGCCATGCGTGACTCTCCGGCTGGGCTTCTTCAAACGTCTGCAGCGCGGCCTCGGCGAACGCGGCGTCGAGCGCAGAGATTTCGCCCTGCGCCGCGCCGGCCGCAACCGACATGGCTTGGATGAGCTCGGCAAAACCCGGCTTGAACCAATTGCTGGTGGCGTCCTTGACCGCCGCTTCCAGTCGCCCGACAGAGGTGTTCACCGCCGCTGCAAGTTCATGATGCACGATGCGCCAGGTTTCCAACTGCTCCGGGCTCGCATCAATTGCTTCCGCGACGCGCTCCATCAAAGCCCACGATGGCCGATCGTCCAGCAGCTCCCATGGTTGCAGGTTCCACGAATGAACCGCGACATTCGCCGGCTGGTCCGCGAGCGATCGAGCCTCTTCGGCGCGAAGCCGACTTCGCTCAACCCAGTTGGCCTTGCGAATCTCTTCAGCGCGATCTTCGCCCAGCACCTGGCTGATACGCACAAACGCGTCGATGCTGATCTGGCGGTCCGCATCGCCGACAGCCTGAAAATCCTGGAACAGCGCACGGAACTCTTCGTTGTCGATGAATCGGCCGGAATTGCCGGGGCCAAGTCTGATCGGATTCGTCCACCTTTGCCGGCGGAACGTCCGCGCCTCCTCATACGCAAGGTCGTCATAGCGCGGCTCAAGTTCGCTCCGCAACGCCTTGAGGGCATCCCGCTGATCGTCGGTCAGCCCCTGCTGGTCGAGCGCGTAGTCGATCAACAACAGCGATGACGCATACTCGGCCCCCCAAAGGCCAACGGCCCGGGCATGGCTCACGACCAATGTGCGAAAGGTCTCCGGCGGCAAAATGGATCTCAAGCGATTGAGCGCCTCGTACTCGTCGTTCAGCAAGGCGCGAACAGGGACGCCCGGCGGAACGGTCGTCGGCCGAAACTCCTCCCACGGCGGTTGATGCACATCGTCATGCCACGGGGCCTTGAACTTCCCCCACGACTCACGCATGGTGTTCAACAGCTCGATCAAGGTTGACAGCGATCGCGTGGTCTTCGCCTCATACTCGTCGATGATCGGCGCCACGGCCTGGCGCTGTTCAGGCGTGAGATCAGCGGCATCCACCACATCGCGCAGTTCGCACGGAGGCTTCGACTGCAGCCACGGGGCGACGAATCCGTCGGCCAACGATCGCTGACGGTTCCGGCGAAGTTGCAGGGGTGGCACTGCGTCTCGCTGCGCATCCGTCAGCATCTCAGCGATCTGCGCCAGCAGCAGGTCATCGCGCTGCGCCAACTCTCGCGCGTACCCCTGGCGCAATGACAGCATGCGCTTCCACTGTGGATCGGGCGGCGCAAGTCGCGGAACCAGCAGCCATTCGGAACCGAGGGCCACCAGCGCATCGATCGTCCGTTGCCGCAGTTCAAACGCGTCGGCGAGATAGGTCGCGTGCAGCCTCTCCGCAGCGATGGTCTGCTCGTGCGTGAGGCTCAGCCGCTGTGACCATTGCATCACATCCGCATGCGTCACTGGAGGGGCAATCGACGGCCAGAGCGTATCGACATCTGAGACATTCGGCGACTGTCCGAACGCGCCGCCGGAGATGAAATCTCCAATCATCATCACAGCGACGAGGATCAGTCCAGATAGTTTCCACTGTGCTCGCATGCACACTCCCTTCTTGCGATTGAATTCCGAACCTCCGTCATTGCTACCCATTGCGCATGATCGCCTGCAGCCATTCCCATTGCCTGCGAACGCCGTCCTCGAAACTCGTCGTCGGCTCAAAATCGAGTTCAGCTTTGCTTCGCGTGAGGTCCGCCCATGTACGTTCCACGTCGCCGGGCTGCATCGGTTGGCGTTTGATCTTCGCCGGCTTGCCGACGACGCGGGCGATGACATCGATCATTTCCGCAAGCGTGTGCGGATGCGAGCCGCCGAGGTTCCAGATGCGGTGGAAGCCCGCAGAAGTCGGGGGATTGGGGCTTGCGGTTTGGATTTCCGGCGTGCGGCCGAATGATGCTCGCCGATCGCCGATCGCTCGCTCCGCGGCGAAGATGCCTTGAATGATGTCGTCGATGTAGGTGTAGTCGCGCGAGGTGGAGCCGTCGCCATACATCGGCACTTCTTCGCCTGCGGCGATCAGGCGCATGAACTTCATGATCGCCAGGTCCGGTCGCTGGGCCGGGCCGAACACCGTGAAGAACCGCAGCGATGCGATGCGCATGGCGAACAGATGCGCATATGCGTGGCAGATCAGTTCCCCGGCGCGCTTGGTGGCGGCATATGGGCTGATGGGCTCATCCACCGCATCGGTCTCGGCAAAGGGGACCTTCCGATTGTTGCCATAGACGCTGGAGCTGGACGCGAAGACGACGTTGCGGCAATCAGTCTCGCGCGCGGCGTCAAGCACGTTGACCAGCCCGTCGATGTTCACCGCCGCATACCGCGCGGGGTTCTCGATGCTCGGCCGCACTCCGGCGAGCGCGGCGATGTGAAAGACGCTCGACGGCCGGTGCTTCGCCAAGGCATCGCGCATGCGATCGCGTTCGAGAATATCCGCTTCCACCAAATGGAACTTCGCTGACGCGCCGGCTGACTTCTGAATGCGCTCGAGATTCTCGAGTTTCGCGCGTCGATCGTAGAAAGCGTCGAAATTGTCGATGCCGACGACTGAACGTCCTGACTTCAGCAGCGTGCAAGCGAGATGCGAACCGATGAAGCCGGCCGCGCCGGTGATGATCGCCGAGTCATGCATCGTGGTGATCAATCGGATCGCGCCGCCACTCCGCTTGCTCAGTCCGTTTATTTGCCGTTGTCGGAAACCAGATCCCAGATCTCAAAATACCCCGGGGTGATCTGGTCGGATTCAGTCTTGGGAAGGAGACTGTAGAT
>CAZCGB010000212.1:0-5685 GCA_964498045.1 uncultured Isosphaeraceae bacterium | reverse complement strand
ATCCTCACGACATGCGCGTGTGTGTTGTTCGCTTGCGACCGCAAGCCATCATCTGCATCTCAACCTGACGCATGTATTCTGCGCATCGTGTCGATCTCGCCGGCGATCTCGCGCACGCTGGTCGATCTCGATCTCGCGCAATACGTAGTCGGCCGATCGCCGTACTGCTCGTCGCTCGATCAAGCCATTCCAGTCGTCGGCGATTTGAACACGGTCGATTTCGAACAACTCGTCCGATTGAACCCGACGCTCATTGTCGTGCAGCCGCCCGCAGGCGGAGTCGATCGGCATCTGCGCGAGGTCGCGACGCAGCACAATTGGCGAATCGCCGACTGGCATCTCAACGGCATCGAGGACATCCGCCGGATGGTTGGTGAGTTGGCGGGCGTGATCGGCGAAATGGATGCATCACAGCGCGACGCGGTACAAGTGAAGGCGGAGGCGTTCGCAACCGACCTTGCCGATGCGCTCACGATCGACCAACAGCACCCGGTGTTTCGCGGGCGAGTGTTGATGGTCAACGCCGTCGATCCGGTGATGGCGTTCGGCGTTGGAACATATCTGGACGATGTGCTTGGGGCTTTGGGAGGTGTGAACGCCATCGCCGACAAGGGTTGGGTGCAACTGTCGATGGAGGATGTGGTGCGGCTCAAGCCGGAGGCGATCATTCTGGTCAAGCCGAGGGCGAATCGGGATGGTTTGGCGCGCGACCTCGGACCATTGGCGGTGATCGACGCCCCAGCCGTTGCTTTGAGACGCTTCGACATGATCGCACATCCGGACTCGTTTCTTCCCTCCACAAGCGTCGTGGGCGTGGCAGAGGAATTGCGAGCGATTCTCCAACGGTTTGCGGAGGATGACGCCACCTCCGACAATCGCCCGTAATGCGATCGACCATCAGCCGACGCCAGTTCCTCGGCCTTGCCTGCCTGCTTGTGCTGGCTGGGCTCATGTGCGCGCTGCGATTGCTGATCACGCGCTCGGACGGCTCGATCTCGTTCGCATGGCCGGAGCGCGGCATCGTGAGTTTCCGCCTCACCGCCACGAGCGTCGGGATCATCGTTGGCTGTTCCTTGGCCGTCTCCGGCGTCCTGCTGCAGGCGCTGCTGCGCAATCCGCTGGCAGAGCCGTTCATCCTTGGCATCAGCAGTGGGGCTGGACTGGGAGTAATGGTCGCGATGTATGTCGCATTTCGAATGCATGGCCCCGGCGCAGGAGGGGATCAGCGGCTGACGCCGGCGATCATCGGCGCCCTGGGCACGCTCGCAGCCGTGTACGCCCTGGGGCAACGGCGCGGCTGGCTGGATCCGATCTCGCTCGTGCTTGTCGGCGTCATCGTCTCGGCCATCTGCGGCGCGGGCATCATGTTCTTTCAGCATCTTGTCGACACCGGCCTTCGCGGCCAGTTCACGACATGGCTCATGGGATCTATCCCCGAAGCAGTTGATGTCTGGGTGCTGCGCATTTCAGGCGGCATCGCCGCATTCGGATTGGTCGTGGGGGGCCTCATGGGGCGTGCGATGGACGCTGCGACCCTGGGCGATGATGAGGCGCGCAGCGTCGGACTCTCCATCGGCCCGCTGCGACTGTCGATGTTCGCGCTGGCGGGCCTGCTGGCGGCGGCAAGCGTCGCGCTGGCCGGGCCGATCGGGTTTGTCGGATTGATCGCGCCGCATGCAGCGCGGCTGGTGGTTGGGCCGCGGCACGGCGCTCTGGTGTTTGCCGCGGCTTTGTGCGGCGTTTCGCTGGTGGTTGGAGCGGACGTCATCCGGCAGGCGATCGATGTCGGCGCGGGACGGATGCCCATCGGCATCTTCACCGCGCTTCTGGGCGGGCCAGCGTTCATCTGGCTTCTGTTGAGCGGAAGGGGGCAGAGTTAGCGCCGCGAGCGGCTTCGCGAGCATCCGGTCCTTATGGCACTTGTCATCGACAACCTCGCTTTCGCCTACGGTCGGATCGCCGCGCTGCGCGAGGTCACCGTGCGCGCAGAGCGTGGCCGCGTGATCGCGGTGCTCGGCCCGAACGCGTCCGGCAAGAGCACGCTCTTGCGATGCATGGTCGGCGCGCTCAAGCCGAATGTGGGATCGGTTCATCTGGACGATGTCAATGTCCATCGTCTGCGACCCAGCGCCCTGGCCAGGCGCATCGCGTACGTGCCGCAACGCTCGATAGTGTCAGCGGCATTCACCGTCCGCCAAGTGGTTGAACTCGGCCGCTACGCGTTGACCGCTGGTCCCAGACAAGTGAACCAGGCGATCGCCGCGCTCGATCTAGATGCGGTTGAGCATCGCCCATATCGGGCGCTTTCCGTCGGTCAGCAGCAGCGCGTGACGCTGGCCAGGGCGCGCGCGCAGCTTGGCGGGAATGAATCGCAGGGAGCTCTGGTGCTGGATGAGCCAACCGCGGCGATGGATCTGCAGCACGCGGCTCAGGCGTTTCACATGCTTCGGGAGCTTGCTGCGACCGGCTGCACAGTGATCGTTGCGTTGCATGACTTGGCCATGGCTTCGGTCGTGTCGCAGGATGCATGGCTGCTGCGGGATGGAAGATTGGTCGCCGCCGGGCCGACCTGCGAAGTCCTGGAGGTGTCGCGTCTGCAAGGGGTGTTCGGCGTCGGATTCAGCTGGCTCAACGATCGCGATGGCAGGCCGCGCCTGCTGGCCGATTCGCCCTTTGCAGCACGGACATCGACCACGGCGTAGAATCACGCACCCACATGCGCGGCATCGGCTTCATCATTTTCATCATCGTGGTGCAGATCATCGCGGGCTATGCGCAGAAGCGCAAGAAGGACGCCGAGCGCAAGGCCCGCGAAGCGGCCATGGCGCGGCAGGCGCAAGCCCAGGGCTTGGGTAGTCCGACGTCTGCCGATCCGCCGACGGAATCTGATACTTCCCAACTTGATCTTGAAGCCCGTCGCAAGGCCCAGCTTGAACAGTTGCGTCAGCGGCGCGAGGGTCGGCGGGTGGGTATTCCTACGACGGCGCAATCGCCACGGGCCGGTGTGGCGATCGCCGCCGAGCAGGCCAAGCGACCGAACGTGGTCTCTGCTCCATCAATTGGCACCTCAGATCAAGCCCGAAGCAAGGCTCAGCAGGCGGAGAGGCGAGCGAAGGAGTTGGAACGCCAGCGCCGTGAACAGCAGGCCCGCCTCTCGGCTCAACAGCAGGAACTGGAAGATGCGGCGTCACACAAGGCCTATGAGTCGGGCTTTCACGCCGTGGCTGACGAGCGAGGTGAACTGCACTCAACTCCTGCGGCGCGCGGCGGTGCTTCGCAGACCAAGTCCACTCGGGCAACGACCGCCACAGCCGCAACAGCCGGTACGCCGAGATTGCGGCCTGGCACGGGTTTGTTGCAAGGACTTCACGATCCAAAATCGCTCCGCGAGGCCATGATTCTGCGTGAACTGCTCGATCAGCCGGTCAGCTTTCGCGAAGGCCAGTTCTGACAATCGCAGCTGGTGGGGTGCTTCACTCGCGCTTTTCGCGACAGATGGCGACACGTTCGCCTCATGCCGTTATACTGCCCGCCCGAATGGCATCCGACGCCGCATCCGATTCTCCGCTTCTGCCCAAGCCGGTCCTCGAGGCCTGCCGCACACGCGTCAACCGCCTGCAACAGGCCATGCAGCGGGAGAAGGTCGACGCACTGCTGATCTCCGCGGAGAAGGACATCCAGTACCTGACGGGATTCGTCGGCCACGAAAGTCTGGCGATGGTGACCGCTGGAGGGGGTGCGATCATCTCCGACAGCCGCTACGACGAGTACCTCCAGCCGTGGCGCGACGCAAACTGCTGTGAAGTGGTGATGGGCATCCGGCATCGCCTGTTTGATGCCGTCCGCGATGTGTGCGATCGGTCGGCGATCAAGAGGCTGGGTGTGCAGGCAGATCAGATCACCGTCGCCGGCCGGGCCGCGGTTGCGGCCAAGGTGGGCGATCATCGCCTTGCTGACACCAACGGCCTCGTTTCCTCGTTGCGCATGCGCAAGGATGCGCTGGAAGTCGCGCTGATCGAAAAGGCGATTGACGTGGCACAACAGGGACTGGCTGCTGCGCTTGAGCGGCTGGAACCGGGCATGAGCGAGAATCAATTCTCTGCGGTGCTGGAATACGAGATGAAATGGCGCGGCGCGAGTGGCGCAGGATTCACGCCCATCATCGGCTCCGGCAGCAACAGCTCCATCATCCACCATTCCACCGGCCAAACGAAGATCTGCGACGGCGTGCTGCTGATTGACTGGGGCTGCGTCGTTGACGGCTACAACAGCGACCTGACCCGCACGTTCGGCATCGGCCACATGCCCGCCAAACTGCGCGAGGCGTATCGGGTCGTGCTGGATGCGCAGCTGGCCGCCATCGACGCCATCCGTCCCGGCAGGATGTGTTCGGAAATCGACGCGGTGGCGCGCAAAGTGATCACTGACGCTGGACTGGGGCAGTACTTCGGCCATGGACTGGGTCACGGCCTGGGCATGGATGTGCACGAAGGGCCGTACTTCAACGGACTTTCGACGAATGTCCCGGTCGAGCCTGGGCTGGTGATGACCGTTGAGCCGGGCGTGTACATTCCCGGCGTGGGCGGCGTGCGGGTGGAGGACGACGTGCTCGTGACCGACGGCGGATGCCGCGTGCTGAGCAATTACCCCAAAGATCCTGATTGCATGACCATCGACGCGCGGCTTCCCGCGGGCGTTCATACATGATTGACATTCGAAAACTGAAGGAACTCGTGCGGCTGATGGTCGACAACGACCTCACCGAACTCGATCTGCGCGACAGCGAGGAACAGGTCACGATGCGCCGTTCGCATCCGCAGGCGATGCCCACCGTGGTCGCCTCACCAGCCATCATGCACGCGCCGCCGCCTGTGGTGGCCGCGGCGCCAGCCGCTTCCGCATCTGCGTCATCCACGTCCGCATCACGCGGCGGCGCTGCGCCGGAAGCCGCCTCAGATGAAGCCGGGCTGCTTCGAATTGAAAGCCCGATGGTGGGCACGTTCTACGCGCAGGCCAACCCTGACACGCCGCCGTTCGTCTCGGTCGGGGCCTCCGTCTCGGCCGACAAGACGGTGTGCATCATCGAGGCGATGAAGATCTTCAACGAGATCAAGGCCGAGTGCGCCGGCACGATCGTGAAGATGCTGGTGAAGAACGGCGAGCCGGTGGAGTTCGGGCAGGCGCTGTTCCTGGTCAAGCCGGGTTAAACGTCAAAACGTCGAAACGTCGAAACGTCAAAAGGGACGCATGAATGCCGAATCCCTGCCGGACGATTGACGCACGACGATCTGTTCTCCCCGCGGCCTGCCCTCTTTTTGACGTTTCGACGTTTCGACTTTTCGGCGTTTCCCATGTTCTCCAGAATCCTCATCGCCAACCGAGGTGAAATCGCGCTGCGGATCATCCGCGCGGCGCGCGAACTCGGCGTTCAGACCGTCTGCGTCTATTCCGAAGCCGACAAGGACGGCCCGTGGCTGGAGCACGCCGACAAGACCGTGTGCATCGGCGGCGCGCCGGCCAGCGAGAGCTACCTTCGCATCGACCGCATCATCTCCGCGGCCGAGATCGCCAACGTGGACGCCATTCATCCCGGCTACGGCTTCCTGGCGGAGAACGCGCACTTCGCCGAGGTGTGCCGCGACTGCCGGATCGAGTTCATCGGCCCGTCGCCTGAAGCCATGGCCC
>CAZCGB010000211.1:0-5687 GCA_964498045.1 uncultured Isosphaeraceae bacterium | reverse complement strand
TGATCAGAACATCAACTGCAATTGCGTGCGGATCACGAATTGGCCGCTGTTGCCGGGTACATCCGCACGCCATCCTGCGATGGGTACGGTGACAGGCACAGCATCGAACGCGTAGCCGAAATCGGTGGACCATTTCGCGTTCTGGCCGGCGAAGTACTTGTTCACGCCGATGGTGAAGATGCTGATGTTGTCGAAAGTGAATTCGTCGACGTTGCCCCATTCGTACCGTGCGTAGCCTTCCCAGGTCTCGGTGAAGTAGTACCCGCCCTGGAGCACGATTCCGTAGCCGGACCCGTCGCTGGCTGGCGGACTGCCGTTGGCGTTGGCGTAGATGAGCCCGGCGAAGAGGCTGGCGCCGCTGAATTGCGCGGTGAAATCAAGCGTCATCACGAGCAGGTCCAGGTCCGCGACGCCGGTGGTGTTCTCGTCGCCGCTCTGATATTCAATCGCGCCTCCGAGCATCATGGCCTTCTGCGAATCGCGCGGACTGGTGAACGATGTCAACGCCGCCCAGTCGCCGTTGATCAGCCATTCGCCGCGCACGGTGAACGAGTACGTCGCCGGCGTGCCGAAGACGCCCGATGAAGCGCCCGTGACGACGCCGCCGCCGTAGGCCACATCGGTGATGCCGTTGTTGTACGAGCCGACGACATGGAAGATGTTGTTGCGGTACTCGACGGCCAGCCCATCGGTGTAGCCGCCTGTGAAGAAGTAGTCGACCACTGACCGCTCGACCGCCAGCTGGCTGGAACTGCTGACCATGTCCTCGCGCAGCAGCGGCGTCTGGAAGCTGCCGACCCAGAATCTCCAGCCTTGGCCGAAGTCGTACCCGACGAACGCCTGCTGCAATCCGTTGTAGCTCTCCAGGCCGACGTCGTTGTTGCCGACTTCGATTTCGACGAGGTAGAACCAGTCGGGCGAGAGTACGTTGCCGCTGAGCGTGAAATTTGTCCGAGCGCTCTCGAATCCCCATTTGGAGCTGTCAGTGGGACTTTCCTTCTGTCGATTGATTACGAGCCGTTCCTGCATGAGCAGGTTGGTCCGCAATGTCCAATTCCCGTCTGCGGAGGAAATGAAGAAACCATCGTCGTACCCGGCCATGCTCGCGGAATCGAGCAGGCTCGCCCGCGTGTCGGCGTCGGCGAGAACCTGCTGAACCAGCCCGCGAATCTCGTCCGCGCGCTGCTGCGTCATCCACTTCTGATTCTGCTCTGCTTCAACCGAGGCCAGGCGCGCCTCAAGGTCCGCATTTCGGGCAGAGTTCCTTTGGTCGCGGGCTTCCAGTTCCGCGATGCGATCCAGGAGTGACTTCGTGTCAGTCGTGTCCGCTTGGGCTGCCGGAGCCGACTGCGCGCTGGCTGTGGTGTCGAGCGCGACAGGCAGAAGCGCGGCGGCAATCGCAGCAGCGACCAGGGCCCGCATCGATGAACGAATGAGTTTCATGGACATGACGGAATTCTCCGTGATGGTGCATGCAGGCTGTTGAACGCAACGCACAAGCGGCTCGGTCGACAAGCCTGCCTCGGATGATTCAAGTTGGCAACCGCAATCTGGCGCCATGTGTGCCTGAGCACTTGACACACGCTACAACGCGCTGCGGCTGGACGGGAAGCCCGGCGAGGCGAAGCGTACCACAATGCCCAGAAATGCGCAACGTCTGCATCGCCGAAACTGTTTCGGTCGATGAACAGCGGCGTCGGATGAATTGGCTCTTCAAGGATTTCGTGTTCCTGTGGACCGTCGTCGATCCCATTGGCTCGGTGCCGGTGTTCATTGCGCTGGCCGCCGGCCGCTCCGCCCCGCAGCAGCGCACCATCGCGCTTCGCGCCATCGCCATTTCCGCGGGCATTCTGCTGTTCTTCATCGTCGGCGGGCAGCTTCTTTTGGACGCGCTGTCCATCGAGTTGAGCGCGTTTCAGATCGCCGGCGGCATTATCATGTTCCTCTTCGCCCTTGACATGATCTTCGGCGAACCAAAGCCCGAGGAGGAGAAGCACCTTGCCGAGCGGCTGCCTCCGGGCAGGACCGACGTGGCGATCTATCCGCTGGCGGTGCCGTCGATCGCTGGCCCGGGTGCAATGATGGCCGTGGTGCTGCTCACCGACAACCACCGGCACAGCGTGCTCGAACAAACGATGGTTGCAGCGATCCTGTTGGTGGTATTGGCGGTGACGCTGATGTTCCTGCTTCTGGCCGGCCGCGTGCAGCGCCTGATCGGCGACGCGGGCGCGAGCATCGTCAGCCGCGTGATGGGCCTGATCATCGCGGCGATGGCGGCGAGCACCGTGCTGGCGGGGGTGAAGGCGTACTTCAACATCGGAGCATCGTGACCGAGGCCGTCCACGCCATGTCGCATCCACTTCTGATCATCGGCGCGGGGCCGGTTGGATTGACCATGGCGTGCGAGCTCGTCCGCTTCGGCGTGCCCGTGCGCATCATCGACAAGAACCTCCGGCGCACGGACAAATCGAAGGCGCTGGTGATCTGGCCGCGGACGCTGGAGCTGATGGACCGGTCGGGCGTCAGTTCAGCGCTCATCGCGGCGGGGCAGAAGGTGGTCGGCGCGAACATCACCGCCGGCGCCAGCCGCATCGCGCACATCGCCATCAGCGAGGTTCCCTCGCCGCACGCCTATGCGCTCATGCTGCCCCAGAGCGAGACGGAGCGCATCCTTGAGGAGCATCTTCAGTCGCTCGGCGTGCGCGTCGAGCGGGAAACGGAACTTCTCCGATTCGCCGCCGCCGCGGAGAATGTCGGCGGCGTGATGCGGCGCGCCGACGGCCGCGAGGAGGACTTCTCGACTCCCTGGCTCCTGGGCTGCGATGGTGCGCACAGCGCGGTGCGGCACGGCCTGGGCATGGATTTCGAGGGCAGCACGCTCATGAGCGACTGGATTCTCGCTGACGTCGAGATCGACGGGGAGACAGTGCGATGCGATGAGGTGCACACCTTCTGGCATGCCGACGGCGCAATGGCGATGTTCCCCATGTCGGCCACGCGTTTCCGCATCGTCGCCGACGTCGGCGATGTCGAACCTGGCGCCGACCCTCATCCTGATCCGACGCTCGAGCAGGTGCAGTCCATCGTCGATCGGCGCGGCCCCCGCGGCCCCGGCGGCATGCGGCTCTCTCAGCCGCACTGGCTGGCGTCGTTCCGGATCAACGAGCGCAAGGTGCGCGATTATCGCGCCGGGCGCGTCTTCCTCGCCGGCGATGCGGCTCACATCCACAGCCCGGCCGGAGGTCAGGGCATGAACACCGGCATGCAGGATGCGATCAACCTTTCGTGGAAGTTGGCGCTCGTGCATCAGGGCCTGGCCGGCGCGGAGCCGCTGCTGGGCAGCTATTCCATCGAACGCAGCGCGGTGGGCAAGCAGGTTCTGGCAGATGCAGGCCGGCTCACCGCGCTCGCCGTCATGCGCAACCGCGCCGCTCAGACGGTGCGCAATCATGTGGCATCGCTGGTGTTTGGCTTCGCGGCGGTCGATCAGATGATGGCTCGCAAGCTGACCGAACTGGCCATCGGGTATCCAAAGAGTCCGCTTGCGCGGGCGTTCGATGTGCCGAAGCACGGTCCCCGGGCCGGCGAGCGCGCGCCGGTGCAGGATGTCGGCGCCGCCGCGCCGGCGGGCGCGGGCGCTCGGCCGCGCTTCGCTTTGCACGCGCCGGAGCGCGCGCAGACGATCGCGTTCATCCGCGAGTTCCAGGATGTGATGGAGCCGAAGCAGCGCCAGCCGTTCGATGACGACGTCGCGACGCTGGTGAGGCCCGACGGCTACGTGGCCGCAACCGCGAAGCACGATGACCTCGTAGGCCTGTCCTCATGGATGCGAACGATTCTGTCGCGCCCGTCCGTCGCAGCGACATGACCGCCGCAGCACAAGCATCGATCATGACCAGCTGAGGAACCGCGGCTTGGTCCGGCCGCGCGCCAGCAGGATCGCCGCCCGCTTGCCGTCGGTGAAGTACGGATCGCCGGTGAGGTTGTGGCGCGGCTCGGTCTGCTCGCACCGGCCGACGCCGTCGATGTACCCCGCCGCCTCGATGCGCTCCGCCTCCAGCAAATCCTCCACCACGTAGTCGCGCGCCTCGTCCACGTCCGGATCGACGCGATGCGTCGTGAGGTTCCATGTCCGCCACGTGAAGCGCACGCCGATGTCCCTGCTCACCTGGCCGATCCACACTGGCAGTCCGTTGAATCGCAGCGGCGAGAGCCACAATCGCAGGTGCAGTCGCTCATTGATCGACTTGCGGATGCGCTGCAGCGCGAAGTCCTGCGTGCGCCCGAACAAATGCAATCCGCTCACGGGCGAGTAGCGGTACTCGTCGCCCAGCATGAACGCCTTGAACGTGCGCCAGCACGTGGCCATGCTGATGACCTCCGTCTCGTCCCACCGTCCGCCGAACGCGCCCAGGATCATCGGGAACTCGCCGATCACCACGAGGTTCACCGGGTCGCCCTCGCGCGTCGCCTTGGCGTTGCTCGTCGCGCGCGGCTGCTCGCGCACGCGCTTCGCCAGTTCAGGCAGGTCGCAATCGATCGGTTGAATGCCGGCCGGCAGTTGGTCGAGGTCGCGCGCGTGGTAGTCGGCTGCGATGCCCGGCACCTGCACCTCGAAGACGAACTCACGGTCGCCGCCTTCGATCAGCAGCCGCACGTGAACGACTTTCGTGCCGATGTCCACCGGCGTGAACACGAAGCCTTCGCTGGCCTGGCCGGGCTCGATCGGCTGCAGCCGGAACGACTGCGCGCGGAAGTGCGCATCCATTCGTCGGTTAGCCCGCTGCGCGCTGATGAGTTTCAGCGGGGCCAGCAGCAGCAGGGGCAGGAACAGCCAGCCGAGCGCGCCGACGCTGAGCATCCGCCGCGCGATGGAGTAGTGGCAGCACGCCGCCGCCTCCAGCGCGGTGAAGTAGCTCGGATCGATGCTCACCACCAGCAGGCGGCAGGGTTTGTTCCCGCTGTTGGCGATGCGGAGCCATACCGGCTGGATGCCGCGGCGCGACATGGGCACGCCGAAGTGCCGTCGGCTCTCCGCGGCGTCCAGCACCGTCAGTGCGACTTCCAGCCCCGAATCTGGCTCACCCTTGTCACGCTGGCGTTCCGCGCGGTCTGCGAACCCGCGTTCGCCGGTCTGCGGCTGATAGTCCACCCAAAGCCAACGGCGAATTGTGCTCCAGTTCAATGGCATGGCGGGAGTATGGCATAGGTCTGCAAAACCAGCGCATCATCGTCTTTCCCGCGCAAGACGGGAATGCAGCGAACGTGGTGACGGCCGTGTACGCCTGCCAGCGATTCCCTCACTGGGTACCCGCCCGTGCAGGCACGTCTGAAATCTCTGTCGGGTAAGGGCGTGATCATGGCGTTGCGTCGCCTGCGTTTTCCGCGTTCAATACGCAGCGTGGCAACGGGGTCGACAGTCATCGGTTCAAGAGTCGACAGGTGTCTTCGCCGCTCACGTTCGATCGCAGGAGTTTCGCCGTGCTTCACCGCCGCGCTGATATCGCATTGTTCGCCCTGATTACCGCCGTTTCGCTGTCATTCGCCGCCGGCGCGCAGCAGTTGCCGCAGGACCCTGCGCTGGTGACGGGGCAACTCGACAATGGCATGAAATACATCGTGCGCAAGTGCAGCCTGCCGCCCGGCCGCGCGGTGATGTGGGTGCACATGCACACCGGTTCGCTCAA
>CAZCGB010000210.1:0-5700 GCA_964498045.1 uncultured Isosphaeraceae bacterium | reverse complement strand
GGGCGTTCTCATGCACGTAGACGTGGCCGTTGCCGAGGATGCGTCCGCCGCTGGAGAGCGTGAGTTGCGCGTTGATCATCGCGGTACCACCGGACATCTGCAGACGGCCGTTGGACTGCACGGTGAGCCAGCCGGTTTCGAAGCCGTAGGGGCCGGCGCTGTCGGTGATGAAGAGCGTGCTGCTTGCGCCGGTGACGGTGGTGGTCGCGACGCCGCCGATCGCGCTGAGGCTGAAGCCGTTGTTGGACAGCGAGCGTCCGCCGCCGATGAACAGCGAGGCGAGGTTGGCGGAGTCGGCGTTGAGCGTGGCGTTGACCGGCCCGCCGTTGATGATGGCGCTGTCGCCCGCGGCGGGCACCGCGTTGGTGTTCCAGTTCGCGCCGTTCTGCCAGTTGGTGCTGGCGCTGCCATCCCAGGTGTGGGTCGTGCCGCCGCCGCCGATGATGCCGGCGAGGGCTGCGCCCCCCACGCTGGAAGAGATCATCAGCGCGCAGGCGGAGAGAATGAAGGGACGGGAAGAAGACGATGAGACGGGTTCGCGACGAATGCGTCGCACGATTGCGTTTCCTGACGATGACATGGGAGTTTCCTTCGAGTTCGAGCGAGTGCGAGTGGGGGAACGGGGGGAGGAGAGGCCGCAAGAGATGGCGGCTGACACTCACAGACGCGAAGAAGGATTTTTCAGCCATCACCCCAGGTCACATTCGAGCCGGAATGAACCACAGAGGCATAGAGACGCAGAGAAAGCGAAAGGATTGAGTGTGAATGGCCTTGGCTGGACATCGGGTTCCAGGATTGGGCGATCCAGATGCTCTCTCTGTGCCTCTGTGCCTCTGTGGTTCAATCTGTTGGGCGCACTTACAATCGCCGCGACCCATGCTTGAAACCGCGCGCATCACGAGTCTGCTGCAGGAGGTCAACACCGGCCGCGCGGGCGCGATGGATGAACTCATGGCCGTCGTCTACGCCGACCTCGAACGCGTCGCGCAACGACAGATGAACGAGCGATTCGGTGGTGGAATCCATCGACTCACGCTCGAACCCGCCGGCCTGGTCAACGAATCGTTCATGCGTCTGCTGCAGCAGCGGCAGGGCTTCGAGAACCGCCAGCAGTTCTTCGCCGTGGCGACCCGCATCATGCTCCGCGTGCTGCTGGATTACCGCAGAGAGCGTTCGGCCCTCAAACGTGGCGGCGGTGAACGAGGAGGAGGAATCGAGCGGATGTCGATCACGTTCGATGACGCGGTGTCGTCGTCCGACTCCGCGCGCAAGACCGGCGAGATCGAGATCGAATCGCTCTCCGCTGCGCTCGAAGCGTTGGATGAATTGGATGCGCGCAAGGCCGACGTGGTGCGCATGCGCGTGGTCTGGGGCATGCCGCACGAGGCGATCGCGCAGGCGCTGGACATCTCGGTGCCGACGGTGGAACGCGACTGGCGATTTGCCAGGGCCTGGCTGGCGGACGCGGTGGCGAGTAAGTCTGTCGTTGTGCCAGATGACTCGATTTCAGCCTGATTTCCAAGGATGATCGCGCCCGGCAGGCAGATCAGTAGGCTGCCCGACGCATGGATGATGGCTCAATACGTCGCCTGCCGCGTCTTTCTGTGAGTCCGTGGACAATGGCCTCCACTGAATGAACCGTCTGCAGTTTCAACAAGTCGAATCGCTGTTCGAGGCCGCCGTCGGCTATGACGCGCCGGCGCGGCAGATGTTCCTCGACCGCATCGCGCGCGAGCACAGCCGCGAAATCCGCGACATGGTCGAACGGCTGCTCGACGCAGACCGCTCCCAGACGCGCTGGAGCGATTTCGGTTCATCGCTCAGCCCGTCTTCGGACCATCCCCTCAGCACCCTCGGACCATCCTCTCCCATCGGCGCATCCGGTCACTCGGCCGATCCTGAACCAGCCGCCGCCGGGACTGTTCTCGACCGCTTCCGCCTGATCCACCGCCTGGGCTTCGGCGGCCACGGCGAGGTGTATCTCGCCGATCAACTCCAGCCCGTGCAACGGCAAGTCGCGCTGAAGATGGTGCGGTTCGATGCTGGCGGCGGCGCGATGAGAGACCGCATCATCGAGCGCTTCCGTGCCGAGCAGCAGGCGCTGGCGGTGATGAGTCATCCGGGCATCGCTTCGGTGTACGAAGCGGGGCTCGCCGATCAGGGAAGATTGTTCTTCGCGATGGAGTACGTGCAGGGCGAGCCGATCGACGCGTACAGCGACCAGCGGCGGCTGCCGATCCGCGAGCGACTGCAACTGTTCCTCAAGGTCTGCCACGCGGTGCAGCATGCGCATCAGAAGGGTTTGATCCATCGCGACCTTAAGCCTTCCAACATCCTTGTGACGCAGCGCGACGGCGCGGCGACGCCTGTGCTGATCGACTTCGGCATCGCCGTAGCGACAGCGACACCCGATCTCGACTCGAGATCGGCGATTGCCACTTCCGCTCCCGCGTCCGCACCCCATGCAGCGGGCACGCCTGCGTACATGAGTCCGGAGCAGGCGAGTGCATCAGCAGATATCGACACGCGCACCGACATCTACGCGCTGGGCATCGTGCTGTACGAGATGCTGACCGGCCGTACGCCCGTGGACGTGCTCGCGCCGCCGGGGTCTTCGCTGGCGGAGATACGTCGCAGCATCGTCGAAGGCGTCGCGCCATCGCCCGCGGCGTTGCTCGATCGCGATGAAACGCTCGCCATCGACAGCGCGACGAAGCGCGATTGCACGTTGAAGCTCCTGCGCAGACAGGTGCGAGGCGATCTCAACGTGATCGTGATGCACGCCATCGCGCGAGATCGCGCACATCGCTACCAGACCGTCGAGGCCCTCGCGAAGGATGTCGAGCATCATCTGCGGCATCAGCCGATCAGCGTGGGATCGACGAACACGGCGGCGCGCGTTCGCAAATTCATCCGCCGGCACACACTCGCGGTCAGCGCAGCGGCGGGCATCGCGCTGGTGCTGGTCATCGGCGTGGTCGGCGTGACGCTGGCGATGCTGCGGGCCGATCATGCGGCGCGCGAGACCAAGGCCGTCAACGACTTCCTCACGAATCTCCTGACCTCGTCGCGGCCGCTGGAGAAGGGTTCGAGCGTGTCGTTCGCCGAGGTGCTGGCGGGCGGCTCGGAACTCGCCGGCGACGAGTTCGCAGCCTACCCGCAGCAGGAAGGCGAGGTGCGCTATCTCATCGGCCACACGTACTTCACGCTGGGCATGTACCGCGAGGCGCGAGGTGAACTCGATCACGCGGTCGCGCTGCTGCGCACTTCACTGGGCATGCGCGATGTGCGGACGCTGCACGCGGCTTCGCTCCTGGCGATGACGCTGCAGGCCCAGAACCGGCGCGATGAATCGCAGACGCTGATCGAGGAGGTATTGCTCAACACCGAAGGCCAGCCCATGCCGCTGCGCGAGCGCAATCTGGCGGCACAGCGACTGCTGTATGTCCTGCAGAGCGATCGCGGCGATTACGAAGTCGCGAAGGCCAATCTCCGCGCGTTGATCCCGCAGATCGACGCTGAACTCGGCCCGACGCATGTCGAGGCGTATAACGCGCGGCTGGGGCTCATGCAGGTGCTGCGAAGGATCTCGAACCAGAACGTCTCTTCACCGCGCACCGGCACGCCGTTCGAGGAGGAGATCGCGCTGCTGCGCGAGACGGTCGATCTTCAGAAGCAGCGATTCGGCGACAAGGACGCGATGCCGCTGCTGTCGTCGCAGCTCAAACTCGCGCAGCTGCTGATCGATCAGCATCGGCATGCCGAAGCCGAGGAGATCGTGGTGCCGCTCGTGCCGCGCATCAGCCGGAGTTACGGCACAAAGCATTGGATGTACGGCGAGGCGACCATCGCGCTGGCGAGCATCAAGTACGCCAAGGGCGATCACGCGGGCGCGGCGGACGACTATCTTGAATCGCTTCAGTGCTGGCGATCATTGCATCCCCCGGAGCATCCGATCTCGATTTCGGTGACGCGCGACGGCCTTCCGTATCTTGACGCCGCCGGCCGGGTCGAGGATGGCTTGCGCGAGTCGAAGCAGTATCTCGACATGACCACGCGCGTCCTCGGGCCCGACGACATCATCACGCTGGAGGCGAAGAGCTGGGTCGCGCGATTCACCAGCCTGGCGGGCCGGCTGGACGAAGCCGATGCGATGTTCGCGGAATTGCAGTCGGAGAAGTACGCGGAAATGCTGCGCACAGAGGCGAACGGCGCGTACACGATGCTGTTCCACGCCGGCCACCTCGCGCGGCGGGGCAAGTTCGAGGAGGCGGAAGCCGAACTGCTCAAACTCTGCGAACGCCAGGAGGACGTGTCGAACGGCGTGAACATCGCCCACGCCGACGACATCGCGCGCATGTTCATCGAGGTGTACGCCGTGTGGAACAAGCCAGAGAAGGTCAAGGAGTACCAGGCGATCGTTGAATCGATCTGGAAGCGAAGCCGTTGATTTGCCGAGCAACTCGCCACGACATTGAATTCTGGGTTATTCCGGCGGCGCTGTCAGGCAAATGCGCTGCTCGGATGCAAAGTACAGCAGGGTGTCCCTCGAGTAGGGCGCCGCTATTCTTCATGCATGCCTGGAGCGATCATCCCAAGTGCGCCATCGATCGAATCTGTCCAGGTTGGCAGGGTCGCGCCGCTTGGCACACGGAGCGGAAGTGTGCCGAGTGGCTTTGTCAAATCGGTCGTACATGGTCCCGTTCGTGTCGCTGCCCTCGGGCTTGAAGGCGACGAACAGGCTGATTTGACCGTTCACGGCGGACCGGACAAAGCCGTCTACTTTTATCCAACCGAGCACTACCCGTCGTGGCGGCATGACGTGCCACGTCACGTGCAATGCCTCGTTGCCGGCGCGTTTGGCGAGAACATCACGATCCGCGGACTCAACGAGGAATCCGTCTCGATTGGCGATGTCATGCGCGTTGGCACGGCCGAAGTGCAGGTGACCCAACCTCGGCAGCCGTGCTTCAAACTGGGCCTTCGGTTCAACGACAACAGTCTCGGTCGCATCATGATGCAATACGGGCGCACCGGTTGGTACGTGCGTGTACTCACTCCCGGATCGCTTCAAGCAGGCAACGTGCTGGAGGTCGTTCGTAGACCAAACCCAGCGTGGACGATCTCCCGCTTCAACGACTTCATCATGAATCGGCGAGATGCACGAGACGATTTCGAAGAGCTCGCTTCGCTGGAAGGGCTGGCGGAAGTGTGGAAGCAAGCAGCCGAAGAATCCCGCCTCGACACAGGTGAGGCCGGCTAGGTCAACGATGATCGCAAGACGTGTCCATCTTCTGGCAAATTGCTACCACGCTGTGCCTGCCAATTGATCCACCACCGCCCACGGTGCGATGGGATCGAGGTAATGGGCCGTTGAGCGTGAAGACGGCGCGCCCGCTCGTCTTGTTCAATCAATAGGATGGAAGCGGCCGCTGCTTCGGAGCGCGCGGTTGACCATCCCCACGTGCCAGCGCGGCAGCTCGGAGCGACTAAAAATACAGCGTGTGCTGGGTTTGATCGGGCACCAGTGCGACGTCGCGGTTCGAACCCGATATCTGACCGGGTTCCGCAGCCTTTCGAGCCGCACCGCCTGACGTCGGCGGGTACGCTAACTTCAGCGTTCAGCGTGGTTTATCGAAGTGGGCGATACTGGACTCGAACCAGTGACCTCACGGGTGTGATGCCAACCCAAGCCTCTGC
>CAZCGB010000209.1:2534-5740 GCA_964498045.1 uncultured Isosphaeraceae bacterium | reverse complement strand
GTCGAACGGCCCCTGGTGCTTGCTCGGCGGGCCGTCGCGGGGAACCTCCATGGCGATCACCGGCCCCGTGCACGCGGCGATGGTGTGCACGAACGGCATGCCGGTGATGCGCACCGCAAAGCGCTCGTGATTCGGATGCACTTCAATCAAGGTCTTCTGCCTGGGCGTGAAGTTGAAGCGCGATGAGACGATCGAATGCAGGTTCTCCAGCGGTCCGGGCATCATGTCCGCCATCACTTCATCCACGCCGGGCTTGTAGCGGATGATGAAGTGCTCAGTTTCGATCTGCCGATACGTCGAGAGGTCCTCGAGCAGGAACAGGCTGTTCGCCGCGCGCTTATTGAAAGGATCGAGCGTCGCGACGGACTTGAGCGCCTTGAGAGCTCGGTCATCGCGGCCGGACTGCATCTCCATCAGGCCAAGTTCGATTTGCGGCTGCGGCCATGCGGGGGCACGGCGAATGGCTTCCTCCAGCGCGTCGGCCGCCATTTCGTATTGGCGATTCAGCGAAAGGTGCTTGCCGACGACGAAATGCGCATCGGGGCTGTTGGGCGAGAGCGCATCAAACTTCGCCAGCGCTTCGCGCAGCTGTGCATCGTCGTACGAGATCGCGGCAATGGCGGCGTTGTACGCAAGCGCCGCCCGACATGCGGGATACCGCTCAAGCGTCGGCGCCAGCGCGGCGGCGGCGACTTCGGGATCATCCTGAATCAGCGCCGCCTCGGTATCCAGCAGATCGGCCAGCGGATGCATGGGGTTCAATCGCCGCAGCGCGCTCGCGGCTGTCGCTGCCGACGCGAAGTCGAAGCGATCGAGCGCGACGCGCCCAAGCGCGTACCACGCTGATGCGGACCGCGGGTTGAGCGAAAGCGCCTCGTGCAAGGCGGTCACGCCTTCGCCGATGTTGTCCTTGTCCAGCAGCAGGTCGGCCTCGACGAGCATCGCCGGCCAGTACAGCCGGTCGAGTTCGCCTCGCGCCCGCGCGAGCAGATTCATCATGGTCTGGAAGTCGCGCGCCGGCTGACCCTGCAGCCGCGCGCGAATCACCATTGTGCGAACACCCTCGACGAGATCAGCGGCCTCGGCGGTCTTCTGCGATATCAGGCGTTCAATGAGCGGATCAATCGCCGCGGCGGCCTCCTGCTGTCGTCCCATGCCTTCGAGAACCTCCGCGCGAAGGCGGATGCCTCGGTTGGATCGTGTCTGCGATTCATCGAGAAGCGCGAGCGCGGCGGGCAGGTCTCCGGCGAGAAGTTTCGCCTCCGCACGATCTTCCACCGGCGCGGCGGGGTCCGTCAGGGCAGGATCGTCGAATCGCCAGGCGTTCAATGCCGCGGCCGCCCGCAATGCGGGGGTCTTGAGGTCACGTTCGTCCCATACGCCATGAAACACGCGCATCGCGCTGCGTTCATCGTCGGTCAACCAGGCGGCGGCGATGGCGTTCGACGCGGCGTCGCTGAGCGTGAAGCCGTCGGGAACCAGCGGCTGATCCTGCCGGGCGATCGCGCTGCGCGTCGCCGTCATCAACAACACCAGCGCGACAATACATGTGGTGATCGAGCGCGACAACGATGCGAGACGCGGAACGCTTCCGTGCATGAGACGGCCTCCGTGTCAGATCGTAGGTGCGATCCGGACGCCAAAGCCCGGACATGCCGGCCTCGCGCCGGCAGTTTCAATGCTCGCAGAAGTCACTCTTCCGCTTTCCACGGCCGGATGTCGATCTTCCACTCCTTGGGATCGGGATCGGCGATGTCGAGTTTCTTCATCATCGCGTCGTCCAGTTTCGGGTTCCGCCGCAGATCGGTGAGACGGACGGTCTTGCGGTCGTCATTGGTCTCGATGGCGTTGATGCCGACGGGCAGGAGGGTTTCGCGGTCGTAGAAGATCTCGACGCGGGCGTAGTCGCGCGACTCGGGCGTGTTGGGCTTGGGAACCAGCAGCAGGCCGTCGACGTTCTTGAGGGTTTTCAACAGGCCGTTCTGCGGAACATCAATCCTTGTCACGAGAAAGCGCGCCAGCACGTCGGTCTTCGCCTGGCCGATGGGCAGCGGAAACGGTCCTTCGCCGAGCTTGAGCGGATCGAGCGCTTTTCCGGGCGGAACGATTTCGCGCTTGATGAACTGCTTGTTCTCCTGATCGATTTCCGCCAGCCATCGGCCGTCGAAAATGAAGTGGTACAGGCGGTTCTCCTTGCGGCCATTGACGATGCGCGTGTCGAAGAGCACGGCGAAGGATTTGTCGGCGCCCTCGATCCTGTAGATGATCTCGCCCGTGCGAAGCTCCGGCCGGCCGAGCAGGGCGTCTTCCTTTTCGTAGGCGATCTTCGCGACGAAGGACGACAGGTCCTTGGCGTTGGCTTCGAGTCTTGTGAGCAGCGCGTCGATCACAGCGTCAATCGCCGCGCCGGCGTCGGCTGCGGGCGGATCGTCGGGTCTGGCGTTGGGAGCATCCGGCCCAGCTGGCTGCGTCGCAGGCTCGGTTGCAGACGGCAGTTGCGCCGCCTGCTCATTGGCCGCGCAAGAAACGAAGTACAGGAGCGACGCGAGCAGTGAGTGTTTCATGAGTGGCATGTGTTCCGGCGAATGTTGGACACGTCAACAGCGTCAAGGCTTCCGTCACTTGCTCTTCGACACCTTCCGAATCAACTCCTGCAGCTTGGCCCGCGCCTTGGCGAGATTGGCGTCCCCGGCGGTGATTTCCAGGGCCCGCTTCGACTTCTCCAGCTGCTTGCGCCGCGAAGCCGCGTCCCACACGCTCATGAGGTTGTCGTAGGAATCCGCAAGCTTGATCAACCTGCCCTGCCAGGGGCCATCGGCCAATTGCTTGAAGTACGCGTCCTCGCGCTGCTTTTCCGGCAGGCGCATGTCCTTGGTCATCGCCACGACATAACCGGCCACGTCCCGGCCGAAACGCTGATGCAGGTCTTCGTAATCGGTCGTCGTGTCTTCGATGGTGTCGTGCAACAATGCCGCGGCGAGCACCTTCTCATCGTCGAAGCCGAAGACCAACGCAATCGTCATCGCCACGCGCACCGGATGGGCGAAATACGGCGTCGAGCCATCCTTGCGAAGTTGATGGCGGTGCGCCCGGGCGGCAAATGAAGCCGCCTCCTGCCAGAGATGCGAAGTGTTCATGAGCGCAGTGTAGAACGGCAAACGCTGAAACGCCGAAAAGTCCAAAAGTCCAAGAGTCCAAAAGTCCAA
>CAZCGB010000209.1:0-2434 GCA_964498045.1 uncultured Isosphaeraceae bacterium | reverse complement strand
AGTCCAAAAGTCCAAGAGTCCAAAAGTCCAAAAGTTAAAACGTCAAAACGAACAAACATGAATGAAGAACGGATGCGGTGTCAGAGACGCCTGCAGAACTTGTCCGTTTCGGGGTTTCGGCGTTTCAGTGTTTCAGTGTTTGCGTGATCAATGCCACCACATGCACTTCCACCGCGCGGCCTTCGCCGACGGCATCCACCTTCTCGTGCGTCTTGCCTTTGAGATTCACCTGCGACGCTTCGCATCCAAGTTCGCGCGCGATGTTCGCAATCATGGCCCGCTTGTGCGGCGAGAGCTTCGGCATTTCACAGATGACGGTGACATCAATGTTGCCGACGGCGAACCCGCGCGCCGCCAATCGCAGGGCCGCCTCGCGCAGGAAGATTGCGGAATTCGCGTCCTCGTGCCGCGGGTCGTCATCCGGAAACAGTTGGCCGATGTCGTTTTCGCCCGTCGCGCCGAGGATGGCGTCGGTCACGGCGTGGTACACCGCGTCGCCATCACTATGGCTGACTGGGCCCGAAGGATGATCGGGGAATCTCACGCCTGCGAGGATGAACTCGCGGCCCTTTCCCAGCGGCGGGCGCCGCTCCATGCGATGCAGGTCGTAGCCGTGGCCGATGCGAATCGCGGGTTGAATGGCTGGGTTTGACATGTTCAGAGCCTTCACTGTATCGCAGAGCCAGATCGATCATGCCTTGGGACGGCTCATGTGAGATTCTCGGACGTTCCGTCATCCATCGCCGGGATTCTGGCCTGAAGCGGCGGTATGAATGTCGATACTGCATTCGCAGCGGTTGGCGGGGCCCGGCAGCGGTGGTACGCTGTTGTGTTCCTTTATGAGGAGGCTTGAGACCATGTTCTTGCGAAGCGCTGGCGTCATCATTCGATTTCTGGCCATCGGCGGAATCGCCGTCGGCTTGGCTGCGTGCACGCACACGCCCAACAACGGCGGCGGCGTCTTCGGCCATGCTGGCGGGCCGGTCACCATCCAGTCCACCGAAATCACCCAGAAAACCGTGCGCATGATCGACTTGCGCAACGGCGAGGTGTTCTTCTCACTCGACATCCCCGTGGGCAAGCAGCTGACCTTCGACTTCGATCGCGGCGATGGCGACGATCCTGTCTACACGCCTGACATCATGCGCTATGAGGTCAAGGACATCGGCGACAAATACGGCAAGCTGACCAACTCCATGACCGCCCCCAACGCCGAGAGCCGCCGCGTCGATGTGTTCGTCAAACAGTCTCCACAATACTCTAACCAGCCCGCGGCTTCGTCGGCCATGCGCACCGACCAGGTGGGCGATCGACCGGACTGGTGGACACCCCGCGGCGGCGCGCTGCCGGAGAACCGCAACAACAACCCGTACGACAACTGATCGATTGGCGGTCACCCCTCGCCAGTCGCCTTTCCAGACATCAATTGTTCGTTCCCGCTTGCCTCTTCCGGCCGTTCACGACGGCAGAAAGAGGCAATCGTCGCTTTTCGCCGGGATTTTCGCGGCAGCGAACGGCTGACTTTGGAGTGCACCAGCCGATACGATGAGCCACCATGAGCATGCTTGAATCCTCGGCCAAGAAAACGTCCCTTGCACCATCCAAGCCCGATCCGGAAACCGTGACGATTTCCGGCTACGTGGTGGATGAGACCTACGCGCCCGCCGACGTTGTGACGACCGACCCGAGGAACCCGAACCAGCCGCACGCGCGCATCGGTTCGCCCGGCGAGTTCCCCTTCACCCGCGGCGTGCACAAGACCATGTACCGCAGCCGCTTGTGGACCATGCGCCAGTTCGCGGGCTTCGGCTCGGCTGACGACACCAACAAGCGATTCAAGTACCTGCTGGAGAATGCCAAGGGCACGAAGGCCAACACCGGACTTTCGACGGCGTTCGATCTGCCGACGCTGATGGGGCGCGACAGCGAT
This sequence comes from uncultured Isosphaeraceae bacterium, assembly GCA_964498045.1. Classification (GTDB taxonomy): domain Bacteria; phylum Planctomycetota; class Phycisphaerae; order Phycisphaerales; family SM1A02; genus DATKJG01. Next base: position 504 of record CAZCGB010000209.1, on the reverse strand, counting down.
GATCCGCTCTCGGCTGGTGAAGTGGGAAGATGCGGCGTCGCGATCAGCACCATCGAGGACATGCATCGCCTGTACGCCGACATCCCCATCGATGAGGTCACGGTCAGCCAGACCATCAACGGCCCGGCGTGCGTGATCTGGGCCATGTACCTCGCGATGGCCAAGCAGCGCGGCATCGATTGGAAGGACGTGGGAGGCACGCTGCAGAACGACATTCTGAAAGAATTTCACTCGCAGAACGAGTTCATCTATCCGCCCGAAGCGAGCGTGAAGCTCGTCGTCGACACCATCGAATTCGCCACGCAGCATCTGCCCAAGTGGAACAGCGTGTCCATCAGCGGCTACCACATCCGCGAAGCCGGGTCGACGGCGACGCAGGAACTCGCATTCACGCTGCGCGACGGCATGGAGTACGTCGAGTGGTGCCTGAAGCGCGGCCTGGATGTTGACGCCTTCGCGCCGCGGCTCTCGTTCTTCTTCAACAGCCACAACGATTTCTTCGAG
>CAZCGB010000208.1:0-5747 GCA_964498045.1 uncultured Isosphaeraceae bacterium | reverse complement strand
CCATTGTGGGCAGGCGAGGTCTTGGCGGAGATCGCATGGCTCGACGACCTCCCGTCTGCCGCGGCGATCCCGCAGACCCGCTCGCGTTATCCTTTCCTGATGATCACCTCAGCGACCACCGCCTTCATCACCGCGCTGGTCGCGGCCTCGCCCTTCGTGGCCGTGCGTCCGTCGATCGCCACGCCTCCTCCCGCGCGGCCGCCCGCAACGGAATCCACTGTGGCGCTTGCTGGCCCCATCACACGGTGGGACGAAGCGATTCCGCTCGGCAACGGCCTGATCGGCGGACTTCTCTGGGGCGGCACGGTCGACAACCACGGCATGCTTGGCATCAACCTCTCGCTTGATCGCGGCGACCTTTGGGACCTTCGGCTGCCGGACACGCTCAAGCGAGATGATTGGACATGGCAGACGATTCAGCGCCTTCATGCGGCAGGCGATGACGCGCGTATTCGCGAGTTGTTCGATGTGCCATATGACACCGTGCCGTTTCCGACCAAACTTCCGGGCGGGCGTTTGGCGATGTCCTGGCCGAATACTGCCGCGGATGACGCTGCAACGAGGTTCACGCTTGACCTCGCCACCGCGCAGGCGCGCGCTGCCAATGATCAAAGAACCGTGCTGACGGCGTACATCTGCGCCACTGAACCAGTGGCCATGCTTCGCTGCAGTTCGCCGCCTCGACTGGAGATCATCCGCCCGGCAGGACTCGATCGGCTGGAATACTCCCCCGCAGCATTCGCCAGGGCGACAGTCGACGGCAATGTGCAGCTCACGGCCATGACACAGGAGGCTGCACAGGGATTGCGGTACGCAATCGTTGTCGGCATGCGCGAGCGCGACCAGAAGTTCGAGATCGCCGTGAGCGTGACATCAACCGCCGATGGCGATGACCCGGAGACTCTCGCCCGCTCGCGCGTCATCAGCGCGCTTGAACGTGGATACCACGTCCTTCTTGAGGAACATGCGAACTGGTGGCGGAGATTCTGGCTGCAATCGCACATCGGCATTCCCGATGCTCGTTTGCAGAAGCACTACGACTTCGTCAAGTACCTCTATGGCTCGGGTTCGCGCGTCAATGCGCCTCCCATCCCTCTGCAGGGCGTATGGACTGCCGACGAGGGCGGGCTTCCGCCGTGGAAGGGCGATTTTCACAACGATCTCAATACGCAGATGACCTACCTCGCGTATCCCACAGCTGGGCTGTACGAATCAGGCGAATCATTCCTGGATTTCAACTGGGATCTGCTGCCAGCGTATCGCGAGTTCGCACGGAAGTTCTACGGTCTGGAGCGCGGCGCGGTCGTGCCCGGCGTCATGGCCATTAACGGTTCCGCGCTCGGGGGCTGGTGCCAATACTCGCTTTCGCCGACAAACAGCGCGTGGATCGCCCAGGCGTTCTATCTGCATTGGCGTTACACGATGGACGCGACGTTCCTGCGCGAGCGGGCTTTGCTCTGGTGCAGCGAGGTCGGCGAAGGGCTGCTCGGATTGCTCAAGGCCGATGAACGCGGACGATTGATGCTGCCGCTGTCGAGTTCGCCGGAGATCTTCGATAACTCGCCGCGCGCGTTTCTGCCGCCCAACTCGAACTATGACCTGGCGCTGCTGCAATGGCTGTTCAGCGCGCTTGCCGAGATGTGCGAAGCTGCCGGCGATGAGCAAGGCGCGACGCGGTGGGACGAATGTCGGGCCAGGCTCGATCCGCTTGATGTCGATGTTCTCGACGGCCTGACCTTTGCGCGCGGCATTCCGTATCGAGAATCGCACCGGCATTTCTCACATGCCCTGGCGATCCATCCGCTGGGGCTGATCACGACCGAGGGTGGTGATGAGGACCGCCGCATCATCAACGCCACGCTCGATCAACTCATCAAGCAGGGCACGCAGGGGTGGTGCGGATACTCGTTCAGCTGGTTCGCCTGCATGCTGGCGCGGTGTGGGCGCGGCGATGAAGCGCTGAAGTACCTGCGCGACTATAAACGCGCCTTCACGCTGCGCAACGGCTTTCACGCCAACGGCGATCAGACCAAGACTGGCCTTTCGGGCTTCACTTACCGGCCGTTCACGCTGGAGGGCAACATGCTTGCGATGCAGGCCGTCCACGAAATGCTGCTGCAGAGTTGGGGCGACACGGTTCGCATCTTTCCCGCGCTGCCTGCGGAGTGGAAGGACGTGTCGTTCGAAGATCTGCGTGCCGAAGGCGGATTCCGCGTGTGGGCGAAGCGGCTGAACGGGCGCACCATGCGCGTGGACATCGCCGCGACTGTTGACGGGCGCCTGCGGCTTCGCGATCCGTTCGAGAACAGCGCGACGATCGACTGGCATGGGGCCGATGTGCTGCGGGACGGCGCGGATGTCGTGGTGACGTTGCGCGCCGGCGAAGTGCTTGTCGGTGAGCGCATCGAATGATGTATTGACCGCTTTGCCAGTCTTTTGGAGGGGGTCAGGGTGTGAGTGGTTGCGGGTGCCAGTTCGAATCGGCCCGCAGCAATGCGCGGCATTGCAGCGATGTCGTGGTCTGGAACCACTCGATCGCCGACACCACCACCTCGAGCACGGCGAAATGCTCTCGACCATGCTCGGACCGGCCCTCATCGATTCGATGTCGATGAATCAGCGATCGCGGATCAGCTTCCGCGGCATTGGGCACCGGCTCACCCGGAGGCGCTGCGCTGGCATACGCGAATCGCACGGCAAGATCGGTTTGAGCCCAATGCGCATCGGTGGCGCGATCGTCCACGTGGACAATGACCTTTCCATCGATGCGCAGCTGCACGCCGTCCCGGGCGTCGTAGGCGATGGCGCACAGCTCCGGTCGCTGCCGCAGCTGGTGCACTTTGGCCGAACGGGCATCGGTGTGAAACCATAATCTTGGCGGATTGCGCGTCGCTCCGCGCAACACCAGCGTGCGAGCGGCGGGGAGCGCTCGCGCATTGATCGTCGCCGCCACGAGCAGGCGCATCGGGTGCGATGGATCGTCCGCGGCCTGCTCCAGACGAAGCCAGGTCTCCTCGGCCATGTCGTTGTACGGAATGACCTGGGTCGCCATCATCACATGCATATTCTCGCCCCCCTTTGCTCCCCAGGCATGCGGGGAAATCGCCCTGAATGCCGGACCTACCATCGGCCATGCATGACGCCCTCTCACTGGTTCTGCCGGAGGCGATTTCCGTATTTCGTTCTCAGAAGGATTTGGCCGATCGCGCGCTGGCGCAGGTGAGCGACGCCAACCTGAACTGTCCGCTGGATGCTGACACCAACTCCATCGCCGTGATCATGCAGCATCTGTCGGGCAACATGCTCTCGCGCTGGCGCGATTTCCTCACAACAGACGGCGAGAAACCGGATCGTGACCGTGATGGCGAGTTTGTCGAACACCGCACGCCTCGCGCCCAACTTCTCGCGAATTGGGAACGCGGATGGGCGATGCTGTTTGCCACGCTTGACTCGCTCACGATCGATGACCTGGCGAAGGTCACGACGATCCGTGGCGAGCCGCACACCGTGGTGCGCTCGATCCATCGGCAACTTTCGCACTACGGCTACCACGTCGGACAGATCGTGCTGATCGCCCGGCACTACGCGGGCGATCATTGGACGACGCTTACCGTGCCGCGCGGCAGGGGCGAGTCGAAGGCGTTCAACGAACGGGTCTGGAAGCGGTAGAGTGCGGCGATGCCCGCGAGCGCACTCACACTCTCACCACTGGCGGCCTCCCGAATGCTGCTCGAAGCGCAGGGCCTGCTGGACGATCCCGATCGACCGGCTTCGCCCGCGTCATTGCAGAAGTTGATCGAGCGCATGGGCTTTGTGCAGGTGGACACCATCAACGTGGTTGAGCGGGCGCATCATCTCACGCTGTTCAGCCGCATACATGGCTATGAGCATGACATGCTCGCGAAACTGATCGAACGCAGGAAATCGCTCTGGGAGCACTGGACGCACGACGCGTCGGTGATCCCCACGCAGTGGTTTCCGCACTGGAAGCATCGCTTCGATCGCTATCGCAGCCGCATCCGCACGAACACCTGGTGGAACGCGCGGCTGGGCGCGAAGCCCGATGAGACCATCGCCATGGTGCGCGAGCGCATCGCGAAGGAAGGTCCGCTGCTATCACGCGACTTCGAACACGATCACGAGAATCATCCCTTGCCTGAGGAAGGCTGGTGGGGCTGGAAGCCCGCCAAGGCTGCGCTGGAGCATCTGTGGCGCGGCGGCGAACTGACCATCATCAAGCGCATCAACTTCCAGAAGGTGTACGACCTGACCGAACGAGCCCTACCTGAACAGCATCACGCGCGCATGCCTGAGGCCGATGAACATGTCGATTGGGCCTGCCGCAGCGCGCTGGAGCGGCTGGGCGTGGCGACGGCGGGCGAGATCGCGGCGTTCTGGCATGCGATCGATCCGGTGGCGGCGCGGAAGTGGTGTTCAGCAGCGCTGGCGCAGGGCGAGCTGATCGAGGTGATGGTGGAGGATGCGCAAGGCGGCAATCCGCGCAAGTCGCTGGCGTTCACATCGATGGAAGGGAAACTGAAGCGGGCGGCGCGGCGCGATTTGAAACGAGGTGTCAGAGGCGGCGAAGCCGCGAGCGGCGCAGACGATGCGGGAATCATGCGCGTGCTGTCGCCCTTCGATCCCGTGTTGCGCGATCGCAAGCGATGCCAGCGGCTGTTCGGATTCGATTACCGCTTCGAAGCGTTCACGCCCGGCCCGCAGCGCAAGTTCGGCTACTACGTCCTGCCTTTGCTTCAGGGCGAAAGACTGGTCGGCCGCATCAATCCCAAGTTCCATCGCGATCGCGGCGAACTGATCATCGACGGTTTGTGGTGGGAGAAGGGCGTGAAGCCGACGAAACGCCGCAAGACGGCATTGACGACGGCGTTGGACCGCCTGGCGCGGTTCATCGGGGCGGACCGCGTGCGCATCGCGCGCGCATGACATAGCAAAGCCCGGGAACTCCAGTTCCCGGGACCCATCGCCGCCAATTCATCCAAACGGCGTGGGGCCCGGTGGGGACGTTCTGACGTTTTTGGGCACTTGCTGGAACCCTGGCTAATTGTTAGCGTATACTAAGTTATGCCCGAGCCCCTGGTCAACCTCGTCTTCGCCTGGTGGTGGATGGCCCTTGGCGCGCTCTCCGGCGCGGCGGCGGGGAGTGTCTTCCACCGCGAGGACGCCCTCGGCGGATACGCGTCGTGGACCCGGCGGCTCATGCGCCTGGGCCACATCGCGTTCTTCGGCACTGGCCTGCTCAACCTTGGGTTCGCACTCACGGTCCGCGCTGTTGCGTCGGAATCAAAGTGGATCCAGCCGGCGTCGCTTCTGCTGCTGGCGGGGGCGATCGCCATGCCGCTGACGTGCTACCTCGCCGCGTGGCGCAAGCCGTTGCGGAACCTGTTCATCATCCCCGTGCTTTGTCTTGCGGCCGGGTTGATCCTGACCGCCCTCATCGTCACGCTCGCCTGTGTGTAAGGAGTCGTCATGCGCATCGGATTCATCGCCATGAGCGGCGTCCGCGCCTGTGATGCGGAGCTGCTCGCCCTCGGCCTCACTCTGCCCGGCTTCGTCGAGCGCAGCAAGACCATCGCCTCGCTGCCCAGCCTGGGCCTGCTTACGCTCGCGGGCATGACGCCGGCGCGACATCACACGCAGTACATCGAGGTCGATCAGGTGAAGGACCGCTTCGAATGGCCGGAGTTCGACTTGGTCGCCATCTCCACGTTCACCGCCCAAGCGACCGA
>CAZCGB010000207.1:2282-5750 GCA_964498045.1 uncultured Isosphaeraceae bacterium | reverse complement strand
CACGGGGATGTTCGCCGCCTTGGTTTCTTCCAGCACGGGCTCCCAGCCGGTCTCCACCACCGGGGCAAAGGCAATCACATCGACCTTCTGCTGAATGAAGTTGCGGATGGCGCGAATCTGATTCTCCTGCTTTCCCTGGGCGTCGGAGAACTTCAGGTCGACGCCACGCGCTTCCGCTTCGCTCTTGATCGAGTTGGTGTTCGCGGTCCGCCAGGCGCTTTCCGCTCCGATCTGAGCAAAGCCGACGACCAACTTTTTCGCGCCGGCGTCCTTCGGCTGGGCGGCCGACGAGCCGTGGCTGCCCGAGTTTCCGCCGGATGCGTTCTTCTCTTCGCACCCGGGCGATGCCAAGATCAGAGCCGACGTCACCGCCAGCATTGCCCACATTCGGAGACCTGCAACGGCATGGCTGGTGAAAGAATGCATGGCTTGTCCTGTTCCTTGGGTTTTCGTCGCGCGACCGTCGTCTCCACGCCGTCGGCTGGCCGATGGTCGACACTATACCGGTTCCAAACCTCGAATCGGCGGTGCGCGATTGTGTTGGCTTGCATCCGGCGGCGCGGTGGGTAGCTTGGTTTGGGGTTTTCGGGGCATGGAGCGTCGATCAGTGCAATCGTTCAAGAATTCATCACTCGTCTCGGCAGCAGTCAGCTTCTGCCTGCTCATCGCATCGCCGTCGCTGGCACAAGATTCGAGCCGCGCTCAGCAATCACCGCCCAACGACGGTCCCGACGGCCACTCCATCTACGACTCGCTGACCTTCCGCGATCCCGCGCTCAAGAAGCCGCCGAAGAAATCGCTCGAAGCCCACGGCAAGCGCTACGCGCTGTGTGTCGGCGTCGGACAGGCATCGTTCAACGGCGTGGCGCAGAACCCGCTGCCCATGTGCATCAACGACGCCAGGACGCTGGGCGCGCTGCTGGAGAAATCTGGCTACACCTCGGTCGTACTCACCGACGACGCGCCCGATGACATGCACAAGCCCACCGTCGCCAACGCCGTCGCCGCGTTGAACGACCTCTGCACCGCCGCCGGCCCCGACGACCAGCTCGTGCTGTATTTCTCCACGCACGGCGGATACGTCGACAACAAGCCGCAGCTGGTGATGACCGACGGCCTGCTGGAGCTGGAAACCATCAAGCAGATGGCGGCCCATTCCGGCGCACTTGTGCGCATCGTCATGCTCGACGCCTGCCGCGTGGAAGGGTCCGGCTTCCGCACCGAATCCAACGAATGCCGCGATGTGCACGTGATCCTCGCCTGCCGGCCCGACCAGGAATCGCAGGGCGGGAAGAACGGCCTGTCCATCTTCACTGAAGCGCTGATCGACGGCCTGACCGACTGCGCCGCCGACCGCGTGAAAGACGGCCGCATCGAACTCGATGAACTGCTCTACTACATCGAGGAAGAGATGCCGAAGCTGCTGGAGCGCGACTGGCCGGGCACGGTGCAGAATCCCACGCGCACCATCGTCGACGGCCGCGCCATCAACCCCGTCCTGCTGCAGTGCGAAAAGCCCGAAGCGAGCGCTCCCGCCGACGCCGCTGCAGGCGAGGACGTCGTCGCCGTATTCGAACCGACCACGCAGGTGCTGCTGAGCGACCTCATCCTCTCCAGCGACACTGCCGGCAAGATCAAGATGGGCATGACGCCCGACGAGGTGCGCGCCGCCATGACCGGCCTCAAGCCGTCCATCGGATTCGGCGAAAATCCCGCGGGCGATGACCTCGTGCTGTACGAGGACACCCCCAAGCCCGGCGACAAACTCTGGATCGCCTTCGGCCAGGGAAAAGTCTCCAGCGTCATCGTGCAGGAGGCCAACCCCTGCGAAGGCGCGTTCGATCGCGAGGAAGCCTGCCGGGGCGTGCGCAGGCTGGTGGGCACGGCCGAATACGACCAGTGGACGCCGATGTTCCAGGGCCTGACCAAAGAACAGGTGCGCGCGCTCATGGGCTGCCCGACCGAGGCCGCCAATCTTGAGAATCAATCCGCGCAGTCGGTATGGATCTACCGCAAGGTCCCCGTGATGCTCATCGACACCATCATCCGCTTCGAGAACGGCAAGGTGGTGAAGGTGGACAACGACATGGCGAAGGATTAACGCGCTGCGAGTGACAGCAGCGTGGCAGCGAAGGCAGCCATGCGCGTGTTGCTGCACGCGACATCGCCGTCCGCCGCGCTAGAATCATTCAACATCGACACATGCGGCGGTCGGAAGCCGCGTGCGATCGAACACATCCGTTTTCAGGGAGGTTGGCCGATGACCAAGCCGGATTGCTGTGCCATTGCTGTGGTCCTGGATCGCTCGGGCTCGATGGAGTCGATCCGTGAGTCGACGATTGAAGGCTTCAATGAGTTCCTGCAGGGGCAGAAAGCGGTGCCGGGCGAGGCGACGCTTACGCTTGTGCAGTTCGATAACGAGTACCAGGTACATCACGACGCGACGCCGCTGGCGGGCGTTCCGCCGCTCAACGACGGCACCTACGTGCCGCGCGGCTCAACCGCGCTGCTCGACGCCATCGGCCGCACCATCAACACACTCGGTGCGCGTCTCGCGGCGACGCCCGAGCGCGATCGCCCTTCGCGCGTGCTGTTCACCATCATCACCGACGGCATGGAGAACGCCAGCCAGGAGTTCTCTCGCGAAAAAATCTTCGACATGATCACGCATCAGCGCGAGAGATACGGCTGGCAGTTCATGTTTCTCGCCGCAAACCAGGACGCCATCGCCAGCGGCCGCGACATGGGCATCGATCCGGCGCACGCGGCGAAATTCAACGCCACCGCGGGTTCCTCGCGCAAGGCGTTCGGCATGATGTCGGACAAAGCGATGTACTCGCGAGCATTCTCGGCGCCGATGCCGGAGTTCTCTGACGCCGAGCGGGCCGATCTGCTCAGCGATCACCAGACCGATTCGGCGCCGGCATCGCCGAACATCGCGCGACCCAGCCGCCGGAAAGGCGGCGGCAGCCCGAAACCACACGCGTCCTCGAAAACGTGATGCCGCATGTTCGAACGAACTCGACGACGCTCCTTGTGAACGACTTTGGGGAAACGCGCATGCCGCGGCCGCTCCGGCCGCGGCATGCCTGCGCGTGCGCCAGCCGCTATGATCGCCCCACGACACCCCCGGTGGGGTGGCCGAGTGGTTGAAGGCGCCGGTCTTGAAAACCGGTGTACGGGTCTTCCTGTACCGTGAGTTCGAATCTCACCCCCACCGCTTTCCGAATCAGGCTCGCCGAAAAACGAAACGCCCTCCCGCATACGTTCATCGCGGGAAGGCTCCTGTTTCGGGTCCAATTTGTTGACGTCATTCGATCGACGTCACTGACACGCGCCCCATGTGGTGATCACCAGCAGCAGGTCGGCGACGTTCACCTGATTGTCGCCGAACGGCGCGGGGGCGATGTCGGCCGGGCAGTTGTTGCACGGCCCCCAGCCGGTGATGACCGCCAGCAGGTCCGCCAC